>NZ_JBFAMR010000063.1:1485-50738 GCF_040656595.1 Actinoplanes sp. NPDC049802 | reverse complement strand
GCAGGGCGGCAGGGCGGCAGGGCGGCAGGGCGGCAGGGCGGCAGGGCGGCAGGGCGGCAGGGCGGCAGGGCGGCAGGGCGGCAGGGCGGCAGGGCTCACCGTCGGTGCGCTGGGGGCGCCCGCCCGGCGGGCAGACGGGGCCGAGCGATTCGGCACGCACGCGGGGCCCTGCGCGGTCGCTCACGAGTGTCACGGCGATGCTCGGGGCACACGGTCGGTGCGCTGTGCGCCCGCCCGCCCGCTCGGCGGGCGGGCAGGCGGGCGATTTGGCCAGCAGGGTCTGCGCTCTTTCAAGGGGCCGGAGGCGTCGCTGACGGCCGGCCCGGAGTGGCCGGGCGCCCGGCTCGGGCCGGGATGGGTGGGGGCTCGTCTGGTGCGGTGTGCTCGCGCCGGGATGGGCGGCGGCCCGAACCGGTGCCGTCGCCCACCCCGTGCGGGACCGCTCGCCGGGCACGGAAGGGAGGCGCCCGCGAACCGCGGTCCCGTGCCGTGCCGATGTCCGGCCCTCGTAGAGCATGACGGGTGTCAAGCGCAAACCGTTGCCCCTCGAGGCCAGGTGTAACGGGGAATTCACATCGGGGCTGCGGTGGGTCCGAGTTGTTTCACGTGCGGTAACAACGGGGCCGGCTCGGCGCCCGTTCCGGCAACCGGACTTCGCGTTCGGGGTGGCGATCTACGGGACGGTCTCGCGACAGCAGAGCTTCGGCACGGGCGGGCTCAGCGCCGCGGTCACGCCGGCGGCCGGGTTCGCCGTGGTGGGGGCCGTGACGGTGTTCGCGACCGTGAGGGAGCACACCCGTCAACCGGTGGAAATCGGGTGACATCAATCGACGGTTTTGCGGCAGCATGACGGCGTGGTGGATGCGCGGGGACCGGTTCGATACCTGTGGTGGCTGGCTCGGGAGCTGAAAGGGCGGGTCGCTCTCGGCGCGATGTTCGGGTCACTGTGGTTCGTCAGTCTGGCGCTCACGCCGTACCTCATCTCGCAGGCGATCGACCGCGGCCTCGCGCCGCGCCGCCCCGGTGTGCTGCTCGCCTGGGCCGCGGTGGTTCTGGTCGTCGGGCTGGCCAGCGCCGGTCTGGGGATCATGCGGCACCGCAGCATGACGAAGCTGCGACTGGGCGCCGCGCTGCGCACCGCCGACCTGGTGCTGAGCCACGCGATCCGGCTCGGCGCGGCCCTGCCCCGCCGGGTCACCGCCGGTGAGGTGGTGACCATCGGCATCTCCGACGTGTGGACGGTCGGCCGGGCCATGAACGCGGGCGGCGTCGGGGTGGCCGCGTTCATCGCGGTCGGCGTGATCGCCTTCCTGCTCCAGCGCATCTCCGGGCTTCTCGCCCTGGTCGTGGTGGCCGGGGTGCCGGTGCTGGCGCTGTTCATCGGGCCGCTGCTGCGCCGTGCTCAGCGGGTCGGCGGCCACTACCGGGAGCATCAGGGCCGGCTCAACGGGCGGCTCGTCGACGTGGTCGGCGGCCTGCGGGTGCTCAACGGGCTCGGCGGTAAGGAAGCCCACCTGGCGAGGTATGAACGGGAGTCGGCCGGGCTGCGTGACGTCGGCTACCGGGTCGGCGGCCCGTCGAGCTGGATCGGCGCGCTCGGTGACGGTCTCCCGGTGGTGTACCTGGCGGTGGTGATCTGGCTGGCCGCCCGGCTCGCGGTCGGCGGCGGGCTGACCGCCGGCCAGCTGGTGGCGGTGTACGGCTACACCGCCATGCTGGTCATCCCGGTGAACGTGTTCATCTTCGTCGGCTTCGACGTCACCCGCGGCGTGATCGCGGCCCGCCGGGTCACCGACTTCCTGCGGCTGCCCGTCGACGATCCGGCCGGCGAGCCCGCCCCGGAGGGCCCGGCCGTCCTGCACGACCCGGAGTCGGGGGTGTGCGCCGAGCCGGGCCGGCTGACCGCCCTCGCGTCGGTTCGCCCGGCCGACTCGGCGGCCGTCCTGGAACGGCTGGGCCGCTACCGGCCCAGCGACGCCACCTGGGGCGGCCGGCCGCTCGCCGTGATCGCCCAGCCGGAGATCCGTGCCCGGATCCTGGTCGCCGACCACGACGCACACCTGTTCGCCGGCCCGCTGCGCGAGGTTGTCGCCGGCCGTGACGAGCCGGACGACGACCGGGTCCGCCGGGCCCTGGACATCGCGGTCGCCCACGACGTCGGCGCCGACCTGGACCGGCCGGTCGACTGGGGCGGGCGCAACCTGTCCGGCGGTCAGCGCCAGCGGGTCCGGCTGGCCCGCGCTGTCTACACCGACCCGGAGATGCTGCTCGCCGCCGAACCCACCTCGGCCGTCGACGCGCACACCGAGGCCGCGATCGCCGACCGGCTCAGCGCGGCCCGCGCCGGCCGCGGCACCGTCCTGGCCACCACCTCGCCGGTGCTGCTGGACCGGGCCGACACCGTGCACTACCTGGTCGGCGGGCGGGTCGCCGCCAGTGGCACCCACGCCGAGCTGCTGCGGTCCGAGCCGGGCTACCGGGCCCTGGTCACCCGCGCCTTCGGAGGTGACGAGTGAGGACGCTGCTGCCGGTCTCCTCCCGCCGTGACGTGGCCCGTGCCGCCCGCCGGCTGATCAGGGCGGACGCGAAGGCGGTCGCCGGGCTGCTCGCGCTCGCCTCGCTGGCCGCCGTCGCCGGGCTCGGCGGCCCGGCGCTGCTCGGCCGGGTCATCGACACCGTCGCCGTGGGCGGCGGCGTGCGCGAGGTGGACCGGCTGGCCGGCGCCGTGCTGCTGTGCGCCCTCGCCCAGACGCTGCTGTCCCGGTTCGCGCTGGCCGCCGCCTACCGGTTCGGGGAGCGGACCGCCGCCCGCATCCGGGAGGCCTATCTGCGCCGGGTGCTCGAGCTGCCGGCCGCCGTGGTCGAGCGGGTGCCCGCCGGTGACCTCGCGGCCCGCGGCAGCACCGACGTCGACACCGTCGCCAACGCGCTGCGCGACCTGCTGCCGCCGATCTTCGTGGGCCTGGTGCAGATGGCGTTCCTGATCGTGGCGGTGGTGGTGCTCGACCCGCTGCTCGGTGTGGTCGGCGTGATCGGGTTCTCGGGCATCTGGTTCGTCACCCGGTGGTACCTGCGGTGGGCCCGGGACGCGTACCTCACCGAGGGCGAGGCGGTTTCCCGGCTCGCCGACGAACTGGCCAACACCACCGGAGGCGCCCGCACCGTGGAGGCGTTCGGCCTGCACGCGCGGCGGCTCGCGGCCGGCGGCGAGGCGCTCACCGAGACCCGGCACACCCGGCTGGCGACCCTCCGGCTGCGCAGTGTGTTCTTTCCGCTGGCCGAGTCGTCGTACGCGCTGCCCGCCGTCCTCGTGCTCACCCTCGGCGGCCTGCTGCACATCGACGGCCGGGTCAGCCTCGGCACCGTGGCGGCGGCGGTCCTCTACCTGCGGCAGCTCGTCGGGCCGCTGGACGGCATCCTGATCTTCGTCGACCAGTTGCAGGCCGGGAACGCCTCCTTCGCCCGGGTCGAGGGCCTGGGCTCGGTGGCGGCGCCACCCCCACCGGACGAGCGTGCGCCCGCCGACGAGCGGATCGAGATCACCGGGGTTCGGTACGCGTACGACGAGGGCCGTGACGTCCTGCACGACGTCACCCTGACCATCCGCCCCGGCGAGCGTCTCGCCGTCGTCGGCCTGTCCGGCGCCGGCAAGTCCACCCTGGGCCGTCTGATCGCCGGCGTCGACCGGCCCACCGCCGGCGCCGTCACGGTCGGCGGCGTGCCGATCGCCGACCTGCCACCGGACGAGCTGCGCCGCCACGTCGTCCTCGTCACCCAGGAACACCACGTCTTCCGGGACACGCTGCGCGCCAACCTGATGGTCGCCGCCCCCGACGGCCGGCTGCGGGAGGCGCTGCGCACGGTCGGCGCCGACTGGGCCGACGACCTCGACCGTGATCTCGGCGAACATCCGCTCGACGGCGCGCAGGCCCAGCAGCTGGCGCTGGCCCGGGTGGTTCTGGCCGACCCGCACACGGTCATCCTGGACGAGGCGACCGCCCTGCTCGACCCGACCGCCGCGCGGACCGCCGAGCGGGCCCTGGCCGCCGTCCTGCACGAGCGGACGGTCATCGCGATCGCCCACCGGTTGCAGACAGCCCACGACGCCGACCGGGTCGCCGTCATGGACGACGGCCGGATCATCGAGCTGGGCCGCCACGACGACCTGGTCGCGGCGGGCGGCTCCTACGCGGCCCTGTGGCGCTCCTGGCACGGCGGGGACGACCGGGTGCCCCGGTGACCCGCTGATCTGAGCGCGGCGGGTGGCCCCTACGCCGTCTTGTGGCGCGGTGCCCCGGTGACCGGCCGATTCTCAGCCCGGTGGGCGCGGCAGAGGCGGGAGTGGCAGCGAGATCGCGCCGGCGGGGCGGGACGGTCCGAATGTGGCGGTGCGGTGTCGCGCGTACCGGATGAGATGGTTTGATGATCTGCCACGCCTATGGACCGGCTGGTGACCTGCCCGAGTCACGCCGCGGCGGGGCCGGACCCGGAACCGGCCGTCCGCGCGGAGGCGCACCGAGGATCACGGGCTGACGTAGACCCACAGGTCCAGCACCGTCGACTCGTTCAGGGAGATGCGCAGCTCGCCGGCCCGCGACCAGCCCTCCGACTCGTAGAGGGCGACCGCCGTCGGCAGCCTTTGGCCCACGTCCAGGACTGCGCGGCGGCCCAGCTCGGGGGCCCGCGCGGTGGCGTGCCGCAGCAGGGCGCGGCCGAGTCCCTGACGGCGCACCTCCGGGGCGGTGAACAGACGGGCCACCAGGGCGAGCCGGTCCACCGGCAGGCCGGTCGCGGCGGCGGCCGCCGACAGGGTCGGGTTCTCCCGCGGGCAGTGCAGGGCGACGTGGCCGACGATCCGCCCGCCCTGCTCGGCCACCCAGGCGGCGCGCTGGTGATCCGGCCGGAGGAACCCGGCCTCGTCATCCGGAGGCAGGTACAGCGGGTAGCCGTCGCGGGCGTGCACCCGCCGCAGCAGAGCCACGCAGGCTTCCGTGTCCGCGGCCGTCTTCTCCCGGATCACCGTCGTCTCGGTTCGCATCGCGCGATCGTAGGCGCCACCAGGTGCCCGGGTCCTCCAATTTGTCCGCGTCGACGAGCAGCCGGCGTACGTATTGATCGGAGTTGTCGGTCTTCCCGGATCGCCGCCAGCGGGCGCGGGCCAGGACGTTCTGTGCCGGATCCTCGGCACGGTGCTCGTCACCGGTGAGCAGACGCGCGAGCCGGACCAGCGACGGGCCCCGGGCGTAGGCGGACTCCTCGAACGTCACTCCCTATTCAACGTTTCGGCCGGTCCCGTTCGTGGACAAGCGGTTCAAAATGGATCGATGGGGATCATGCGCGGCTGGTGGCCGGGGAACCGGACCGGGCAGTCGATCACCGGGAGTGTCGTGTTCGGCGACGTGGTGATGGTGCAGGGCGTCCGTGGAGACGTGACGATCAGTCTGGAACGGCCGCCGTACCGGGTGGCCGAGGCCGTCGTCCGCGCCGTGCCCCTGTCTGCCGGGGACGCCCGTGCGCAACCCAGCCGGATGCTGCTGGCCCGGCACCGGATCGTCCCGTTCACCGGCCGCGGCGAGATGCTCTCCGAACTGGGCGGATGGCTGTCCGCCGAGGCACCGGCCGCGGTCCGGCTCCTCCACGCTCCCGGCGGGCAGGGCAAGACCCGGCTCGCCGAGGAGCTCGCCGGCCGGTGCGCGGCGGACGGCTGGACGGTGTGGCGGGTGCTGCACATGCCCACCCCGCTGCCCGGGTCCCGGGTGGATCTGCCGGGTGGGCCGGTGCTCGCGGTGGTCGACTACGCCGACCGGTGGCCGCCGTCCGCGCTGCTCACCCTGATCACCCAACTGCACCGGCTGGGCACGGCGACGTCGTCGGTGGTGCGGGTGCTGCTGCTGGCACGCTCGGCCGGGTACTGGTGGCCGGCCCTGGCCGACCGGGTGGAGAGCGACCTGGCCGTGCCCACCGCCGACGCCGCGCTGCCGTCACTGTCCGCCGACCGCACCATCCTGTACGCCGACGCCGCCACCCGGTTCGCCGCCGTGCTGGGCGTGGACGGCGACTGGACGCCGCCGCCGGGACTGGGCGACGACAGGTTCGGGCAGGTGCTGGCCGTGCACATGGCGGCCCTCGCGGCGGTCGACGCCCACCGGCACGGCGACGACACCCCCGCCGGGCCGGAGGGGGTCTCCGCCTACCTGCTGCGCCGGGAGGCCGCCCACTGGCACCACATGCACGCCCGCGCCGAGAATCCGCTGGTCACGCCACCGGAGGTGATGCACCGGGCGGTGTGGACGGCGACGCTCACCGGGGCGCTGCCCCGCCCCGATGCCCGGGAGGCGCTGCGACGGGCCGGCCTCGACGGCGGGGACCGGCTGATCGACGACCATCGGGCCTGCTATCCGAGCGCCGACCCACGGACCGTGCTGGAGCCGCTGCACCCGGACCGGCTCGGCGAGGACCTGATCGCCCTCTCCGTACCGGGCCACGACCGCGGCGGCGGGCTCACCGACGACTGGACGCTGACCGCCGCGCCGCTGCTGGCCGGTCTGCCGGGGGAGGTGCTGACGGTGCTGGTGGAGACGTCGCGCCGCTGGCCGCACGTGGCCACCGAACTGCTTTATCCGCTGATCCGGCAGCGGCCCGAGTCGGCGATCGCGGCGGGCGGGGCGACGCTGACCCGCCTGGCCGGGATCCCCGGCATCGATCCGTCCGTCCTGGAGCCGATCCAGGAGCTGCTGCCGCCGCACCGGCACATCGACCTCGACGTGGCCGCCGCCGCGATCAGCACGGTCCTCACCGGGCACTGGCTGGCCTCGACCTCGGACCAGGTGGCCAGGGCCCGGGGGTTGTCCGCGCATGCGCTTCTGCTGTCCAACGCGGGACAGCACGAGGCCTCCCTGCGCGCTGCCGAGCGGGCCGCCGGCCTGCTCCGGGAGTTCGCCGCGCTGGACCCGGCGGCGTACCGGCCGGATCTGGTCGACGCGCTGGTAGCCGTCATGAAGGCGCAGATGAGTCTGGGCCGGTTCGCTGAGGCGCTGCCGTTGACCGAGGAGGCGGTGGCCCTGCAACGGACCCTCGTGGCCGGGGACCATCCGGAACGGTGGACGAATCTCGCGATCGTGCTGAACAACCGGTCGGTGGTGCTGGCCGAGTTGGGGCGCGACGGCCGGGCGGAGGCCGAGGAGGCCGTCTCGATTCACCGTGCCCTGGTGGAGGAGGGCGCCGACGCGCTGTGGCCGGCGCTGGCGACCTCGCTGAGCAACCTGAGCCTGGCACGCCACCGCATGGGTAACCGGGCGGCCGCGCTGACGGCGGTGGAGGAGGCCGTCGGCATTCAGCGGCGACTGGCCCGGGCCGACCCGGCCGTGTTTCTGCCGGACCTCGCCGTCTCCCTGATCAACCTGGGGATGCTGTTCATGGAGACCGCACGCCGCGAGGACGCGCTGCTGGCGACCGAGGAGGCGGTGGAGACCTATCGCGGGCTCGTCGAGGTCAACCCGGACGCCTTCGAGAGCGACATGGCGCTGGCGCTGAGCAACGCGACCACGGCGGCCGTTGAGGTGGGCAGCCTGGAGGAGGCGATGGGTTTCGGCGGGGAAGCCGTGCGGCTGCTGCGCCGGTTGACGGCCGTCGATCCGGAGGCGCACCGCCGGCAGCTCGCGGCGGCGCTGTTGAACGTCGGCATGTCGCTGCTGTGGCTGGGCCGGCCCGGCGAGGCGCTGACGCCGCTGACCGAGTCCGTCGAGCTGTTCCGGGAGCTGGCCGACGACGAGCCGGCCGCGCACCTGTCGAATCTGTCCAAGAGCCTGGCCGTTCTCGGCTTGGCGCTGGGTGCGGACGGCCGGGCCGCCGAGGCGCTGGCGGTGGCGGAGGAGACGGTCGGCATAGACCGCCGGCTCGCCGCCGGGAACCCGGAGGCGCATGAGCCGCTGCTGGCCCGGTCGCTGATCAATCTCGCGCTCGCCCGGCACGAGATGGGCACGCTGAGCGAGGCGATGGAACCGGCCTCGCAGGCGGTCGCTCTGCTCCGCCGGCTCGCCGCCGGGAACCCGGCCGCCTATCTGCCCCACCTGGCGCTGTCGCTGAACAACCTGAGCCTGTACCTGTGGAGGTTGGGCCGGGCTGAGGAGGCGCTGCCGATGGGCGAGGAGTCGGTTCGGCTGCGCCGGCAGATGGCCGGTGCGGCTCCGGCCGCCCATCTGCCGGACCTCGCCATGTCGCTGGGCAACGTCGGGAACTACCTGGCGGAGCTGGGCCGGTACAGCGAGGCGCTGGCGCCCACCCACGAGTCCCTGCACCTCTACCGGCAGCTCAGCACCGCGAACCCGACCGCGTACGTGCCGCATGTGGCGCGGACGTTGAGCAACCTCGGCGCTCTGTTCGTGGCCGTCGGCCGGCTGCCCGAGGCGCTGGCCGCGACGGAGGAGGCGATCGGGATCCGGCGCCGGCTGGACGCGGCGAATCCGGCCGTGCACCGGTCCGGGCTCGCGGCCTCGCTGAACAATCTCGCCCAGTGGCGGGCGCGGTCCGGTGCCGGACCGGAGGCGCTACGGGCCGCCGGTGAGGCGATCGACCTGTACCTGGAGCTGGCTGCCGCGAACCCGGCTGTCCATCAGGGCGGCCTGGCTCAGGCGCTGCGCACGCACGCGACGGTCAGCCTTCTGGCCGGGGCGCCGCTGCGCCCAGCGCTGGAGTCCGCCGAGGAGGCGGCCCGCCTGCACGCTCGGCTCGCCGCGAGGCTGCCCGGCTCCTACACCGACGAGGTGTCGCGCAGTGAGCACATTCTCGCCGAGGTGCGCAAGCGTCTTGCGGAAGGCGGATAGGGACTCTTGACCCGGGTGAGCGGGCCCGCGTAATCTACCGGTAACTCTGAAACGTTTCACTCCGATTGAAGAGCGGACGCCCATGACCAACCCCGTAGTCTCCGAGCTCCTTGCGCGCTCCCACCGCCTCGGCGCGGACCCGCGGACCACCAACTACGCAGGCGGCAACACCTCCGCCAAGGGCGCCGACATCGACCCGGTCACCGGCGTCCCGGTCGACCTGGTGTGGGTGAAGGGCTCCGGAGGCGACCTCGGCACGCTGACCGAGAAGGGCCTGGCCGTGCTGCGCCTCGACCGGCTCCGCGCGCTCACCGCGGTCTATCCGGGCGTCGACCGCGAGGACGAGATGGTCGCCGCCTTCGACTACTGCCTGCACGGCAAGGGCGGCGCCGCCCCCAGCATCGACACCGCCATGCACGGTCTGGTCGACGCCCCGCACGTCGACCACCTGCACCCGGACGCCGGCATCGCGATCGCCACCGCCGCAGACGGACCGGCGCTCACCAAGGAGATCTTCGGCGACCGCGTCCTCTGGATCGGCTGGCGCCGACCCGGCTTCCGGCTCGGCCTCGACATCGCCGCCGCCCACAAGGCGAACCCGCAGGCCATCGGCGTCATCCTGGGCGGGCACGGGATCACCGCGTGGGGCGCGACCAGCGACGAGTGCGAAGCCAACTCACAGGAGATCATCAACACCGCCGCGGCCTACCTCGCCGAGCACGGCCGCAGCGCGCCCTTCGGCGCGACGGTCCACCAGCCCCTCCCAGAGGAGGTACGACGTGAGCGCGCGGCCGCCCTCTTCCCGGTGATCCGGGGTCTCGCCTCCACCGACCGCCCGCAGGTGGGGCACTTCGACGACAGTGACGTGGTCCTCGACTTCGCCGGCTCGCAGCGCCTGGCCGAGCTGGCCGCCCTCGGCACCTCCTGCCCCGACCACTTCCTGCGCACCAAGGTGAAGCCGCTGGTCGTGGACACCGCGCCGGACGCGCCGCTGGACGAGGTGGTGACCCGCCTGCGGCAGCTGCACGAGGCGTACCGGGCGGACTACCGCGCCTACTACGAGCGGCACGCCACCCCGGAGAGCCCGGCGATCCGCGGCGCCGACCCGGCGATCGTGCTGGTCCCCGGCGTGGGCATGTTCTCCTTCGGTGCCGACAAGCAGACCGCCCGGGTAGCCGGCGAGTTCTACGTCAACGCGATAAACGTGATGCGCGGCGCCGAGTCGGTGTCCCGGTACGCCCCGATCGACGAGGCCGAGAAATTCAGGATCGAGTACTGGGCGCTGGAGGAGGCCAAGCTGGCGCGGAGGCCGAAACCGAAACCGCTCGCCACCCGCATCGCCCTGGTCACCGGCGCCGGCTCTGGCATCGGCCGGGCCATCGCGCTGCGCCTCGCCGCCGAGGGCGCCTGCGTCGTCGTCAGCGACCGGGACACTACGGCCGCAGCGAAGGCGGCCGCCGAGATCGGCGGACCCGACATGGCCGTGGCGGTCACCCTCGACGTCACCGACGAGGACGGGGTGGCCTCCGCCGTACGTGCAGGGGTCCTGGCTTTCGGTGGGGTTGATCTGGTCGTCAACAACGCCGGCCTGTCGCTGTCGAAGTCGCTGCTCGACACCACCGCCCGCGACTGGGACCTGCAGCACGACGTGATGGCCAAGGGCTCCTTCCTGGTGTCACGGGAGACCACCCGGGTGCTGATCGCGCAGGGCATGGGCGGCGACATCATCTACATCTCCAGCAAGAACTCGGTCTTCGCGGGGCCGAACAACGTGGCGTACGGCGCGGCCAAGGCCGACCAGGCGCACCAGGTGCGCCTGCTCGCCGCCGAACTCGGCCCGCACGGCGTCCGGGTCAACGGCATCAACCCCGACGGCGTGGTCCGCGGCTCCGGCATCTTCGCCGGCGGCTGGGGCGCCGACCGGGCCGCCGTCTACGGGGTGCCGGAGGAGAAACTCGGCGAGTTCTACGCCCAGCGCACCCTGCTCAAGCGTGAGGTGCTCCCGGAACACATCGCCAACGCGGTCTTCGCCCTCACCGGCGGCGACCTCACCCACACCACCGGCCTGCACATCCCCGTCGACGCGGGCGTCGCGGCGGCGTTCCTCCGATGAGGAGCTCTCACGACGCCGTCGGCACCTTCGCAGCGGTTGATCTGGGCGCGTCCAGCGGGCGCGTCGTGGTCGGCCGGTTCGACGACGGCGACCTGCGCCTCGACATCGTGCACCGGTTCCCCAACGAGCCGGTACGCGTCGGCGGCACGCTGCACTGGGACATCCTCGCGCTGTACCGCGGGATGCTCGACGGCCTGAAAGCGGCCGGACCGGTGCACAGCATCGGCATCGACTCGTGGGCCGTCGACTACGGCCTGCTCGACGCCGACGGGGCGCTGCTCGGCAACCCGGTCCACTACCGGGACGGCCGCACCGACGGCGTCGCCGACCGGATCAAGGATCTGTACGACGTCTGCGGCCTGCAGAAACTGCCGTTCAACACGGTGTACCAACTGCTCGCGGCGCAACCGACCGCCCAGTACGAGGCGGCCCGGCGGCTCCTGATGATCCCGGACCTGCTCGCCTACTGGCTGACCGGCGAGATCGGGGCCGAGTACACCAACGCCTCCACGACCGGGCTGCTCGACGTGCGTACCCGGGAATGGGCTCTCGACCTGATCGGTGAGCTGGGACTGCGGGCCGACCTGCTGCCGCCGGTGCGCCATCCCGGATCGACGATCGGGCACCACCGGGGCACACCCGTGGTGGCGGTCGGCTCGCACGACACGGCCAGCGCCCTCGTCGCCGTTCCCGCCGAGGGCGCCGATTTCGCGTACATCTCCTGTGGCACCTGGTCGCTCGTCGGTCTGGAGCTGGACCACCCGGTGCTGAGCCCGCGGTCGCGGCAGGCGAATTTCACCAACGAGGGCGGCGTCGACGGAACGATCCGCTATCTGAGGAACGTCATGGGATTGTGGCCCCTTCAAGAGTGCCTGCGCGAGTGGAGTTCGCCCGACCTGCCCCGGCTGCTGAGAGCGGCGGCGGCCGAACCGGGCCTGGCCCACGTGGTCGACCTCGACGACCCGCTGTTCCTGCCGCCCGGCGACATGGAGGGACGGCTGCGCAAGGCCGCCGGGCTCCCGGCCGACGCCGGACGGGCCACGATCGTGCGCTGCATCCTGGACAGCCTGGCGCTCGCGCACCGGCGTGCGGTGCGCCAGGCCCAGGACCTCGCCGGCCGGAGCGTGTCCGTGGTGCACCTGGTCGGTGGCGGCGCGCACAACGAGTTGCTGTGCCGGCTCACCGCGGACGCCTGCGGGCTGCCGGTGCTGGCCGGGCCGGTCGAAGCCACCGCCATCGGCAACCTGCTCGTGCAGGCCCGTGCCGCCGGGGTCGTCGCGGGCGGACTGGATGCGCTGCGTGCCCTGGTGCGCGAGACTCAGCACATCGTGCGTCACCCACCCGGTGATTCCGGACTGGACTGGGACACCGCTGCCGCACGACTGAGGAGGTGACCCGTGCGGATCGCGTTCTTCGCCACCTGCCTGGCCGACACCCTCTTCCCGGAGGCGGCCAAGGCGACCGTGCGGCTGCTCGAACGACTCGGCCACGAGGTGGTGTTCCCGTCCGAACAAACCTGCTGCGGGCAGATGCACATCAACACCGGCTATCAGAAAGAGGCGTTGCCACTGGTCAAGCGCTATGCGGCAACCTTCGACCCCTATGACGTGATCGTCGTGCCGTCCGGCTCCTGCGCCGGGTCGATCCGGCATCAGCACGCCCTGGTCGCCGGCGGCTACGGCGACGCCGGGCTCGCCGCGCGCAGCGCGTCCGTGGCCGCCCGCACCTACGAGCTGTCCGAGCTGCTCATCGACGTGCTCCAGGTGGAGGACGTGGGCGCCTACTACCCGCACCGGGTCACCTACCACCCGACCTGCCACAGCCTGCGCATGATCCGGGTCGGCGACAAGCCACTGCGGCTGCTGCGGCAGGTCCGCGGGCTCGACCTGGTCGAACTTCCGGCCGCCGAGCAGTGCTGCGGATTCGGCGGCACCTTCGCGATCAAGAACGCGGAGACGTCCACCGCCATGCTCGCCGACAAGATGACCAACATCGTGTCCACCGGGGCGGACGTGTGCACGGCCGGTGACACCTCCTGCCTCATGCACATCGGCGGCGGGCTGTCCCGGCTGCGCACCGGCGTCAAAACCGTCCACCTCGCCGAGATCCTGGCCTCGACGGAGTCCGCATGACCACCTTCCTCGGCATGCCGGCGACCGCACCGCGCGGCGTCGGCCACCTCCGCGGTGACCGGTCGTTCCCGCGCGCCGCCCACGACGCCCTCGGCGACTCGCAGCTGCGGCGCAACCTGCGGCACGCCACCAGCACGATCCGCGGCAAATCCGGCCGGGTCATCGCCGAGCTGCCCGACTGGCAGGCGCTGCGCGACGCCGGATCGGCGATCAAGGCCGACGTGATGTCCCGGCTTCCCGAACTGCTGGTCCAGCTCGAGTCCCGCGTCATCGAGGCGGGCGGTGTGGTGCACTGGGCCGCCGACGCCAACGAGGCCAACCGGATCGTCACCGGGCTGGTCCGGCAGACCGGCTCCGAACGGGTCATCAAGGTCAAGTCGATGGCAACCCAGGAGATCGGGCTCAACGAGGCCCTCGAAGAAGCCGGCATCACCCCCGTCGAGACCGACCTCGCCGAGCTGATCGTGCAGTTGGGTGACGACAAACCCAGCCACATCCTCGTCCCGGCCATCCACCGGAACCGGTCCGAGATCCGGGAGATCTTCCTGCGCGCCATGCCCGGCGTCGATCCCGCGCTCACCGACGACCCGCCGGTGCTGGCGGCGGCCGCCCGGCGCTACCTGCGCGAGACGTTCCTCTCCACCACAGTGGCGGTCAGCGGCGCCAACTTCGCCATCGCCGACACCGGCACCCTCGGAGTGGTCGAGTCCGAGGGCAACGGGCGGATGTGCCTCACCCTGCCGGACACCGTGATCACCGTGATGGGCATCGAGAAGGTACTGCCCACGTGGCGGGACCTGGAGATCTTCCTGCAACTGCTGCCACGGGCGTCGACCGGCGAGCGGATGAACCCCTACACCACCATGTGGACCGGCGTCACCCCCGGCGACGGGCCACAGAACTTCCACCTCGTGCTGCTCGACAACGGCCGCAGCGCGGTCCTCGCCGACACCGTCGGCCGGCAGGCGCTGCACTGCATCCGCTGCTCGGCGTGCCTCAACGTGTGCCCCGTCTACGAACGGACCGGCGGCCACTCGTACGGGTCGGTCTACCCCGGCCCGATCGGCGCCGTGCTGTCCCCGCAGCTCACCGGCATCGAGGACAACGCCTCCCTGCCCTACGCCTCCTCCCTCTGCGGCGCCTGCTTCGACGCCTGCCCCGTCAAGATCGACATCCCGTCGATCCTGGTGCACCTGCGGAACAAGGCGCCCCACCCCCCGGCGGAGAGAGCCGCGATGGCGGCCGCCGCCTACACCATGGACCGTCCCAAGCTGTACGCCGCCGCCCAGCGGGCGGCGAAGATGGCCCGGATCGCCGGCCGTCGCGGCCGCGGCCTGCCGCCGCCGCTGTCCGGCTGGACCGCCGGGTGCGACCTTCCCGAATTCCCGAAACAGACCTTCCGCGATTGGTGGGCACAGCGATGAGCGCGGGTATTCCCCACGACCCGGCCGCGGGTGGCATGGGCGTGGACGGGCCGGCTGCGGATCGTGCGGTCCCGGCCGATCCGGCCGCGGGTGGCCCGGCTGCGGATCGTGCGGTCCCGGCCGATCCGGCCGCGGGTGGCCCGGCTGCGGATCGTGCGGTCCCGGCCGGCCCGGCTGCGGGTGGCATGGGCGTGGACGGCCTGGCTGCGGATCGTGCGGTCCCGGCCGATCCGGCCGCGGGTGGCCCGGTCGGTGGAGGCTCGGGCGGTCCGGCCGTGGCCGGGGTGGGTTCGCGTGAGCTGATCCTGGACCGGGTGCGGGCCGCTCTGCGGGACGCGCCGGTCGTCGCCGAGGCGCCCCGGGACTACCGGCCTGCCGGGACGAACAAGGCCGACCTCGAGGTGCTGATCGATCGGCTGGTCGACTACAAGGCCGAGGTCTACCGGGTCAGCTCCGGTGAGGTGGCGGCCACCGCGGCACGCATCACCGGCGACGGTGGCGCGGTGCTCGTGCCGCCCGGGCTCCCCGAGGAGTGGCGTCCCGAGGGCGCCTACGTGGACGACGGTCTCACCCCGGACCGCATCGCCTCCGCCGGTGCCGTCCTCACCGCGGCGGCCATCGCCGTCGCCGAGACCGGGACCATCGTCCTCGACGCCTCACCCGACCAGGGACGGCGCATCATCACCCTGCTCCCGGACGTGCACCTCTGCGTCCTCCGACCCGGCCAGGTGGTGGCGTCGGTGCCGGACGCGGTCGCCCGCCTCGATCCGCGGCGGCCCCTGACCTGGATCAGCGGCCCGTCCGCGACCAGCGACATCGAACTCAATCGCGTCGAAGGCGTGCACGGCCCCCGTCATCTGCACGTTCTCATCCTCGACACTTGAGCGGCGAGGCCGCCGCCTGTCCCCAGGGCGTCCCCGCCATGATCAACAAGGCGCAGCGCATGTACGACTCCAAGCAGTTCACGATGACCGAGATCGCCTCCTCCAGGGACGCCACTCCCATGACCGTCCACCGCGAAATCCGTACCGCCCCCGCGACCCGGCCGGCCACGGCGCCCGCAAGGGAGGCGCAGTGAGCCGGCCGATCTGGCTGCTCGACGTGGACGGCGTCCTCAACGCCACCCGGCCCGGCTGGAGCGCCGCACCCCGCAACGGCACCGCCTACGGCGGCGGCCACCCGTACCGGCTGCGCTGGGCACCGGCCCTGATCGACCGCATCCGGGCACTGCACGACGCTGGAAGCGTCACCCTGCGCTGGTGCACCACCTGGTGCGCCGACGCCGACCAGGTCGAACGGCTGTTCGCGCTGCCACGGCTGGAACGCGCCTGGACCGACCCGATCAGCCACAGCGCGGCACCCGCGGTCAAACTCGCCACCGCCCGTACCGTTCTCGACCATGGCCACCGGCTGATCTGGACCGACGACGACGCCGTGCCCACCAGCGGACCGGCACACGACCAACTCGTCGCGACCGGCCGGGCCCTGCTGATCGCACCGCTACCCAACCGTGGTCTGCAGCCCGAGCACCTCGACACGATCGAGGCCTTCCTGTCGGACGCATCAGTGCCGCACACCGGCACTGATGCTCCGGAGACCGACCGCCGCCTGCTCGGCGACACCGCATGAGTCGCCGGCGCAAGCAGACGATCACCGGTCACGCGGTTTCGTGACACCCGTGGCGTTTGCGGTGTACCTCAATCGAACATCCCCGGGATCGGTGATTCGAAGTCCAACGCAATGGTGATCTCGCCCGGCCCGGTCAGCCCAAACCTGACCGCACGATCGGCGCCGGCGGTGTCCCGGCCTTCTCCCGCAGTAGGGCGAGGTCCCGCAGTGCGTCGGTGTTGCCGCGGTCGGCGGCCTGCCGGTACTACAGGCCCTCGGCGCCGGTGGTGTCCCCGGTCTGCTCCCGCAACTGAGCCAGCTGCCGCAGTGCGTCGGTGTCGCCGCGGTCGGCTGCCTGCCGGTACAGGCCCTCGGCGCTGGCGGTGTCCCCGGTCTGCTCCCGCAACTGAGCCAGCTGCCGCAATGCACCGGGGTCGCCGCGGTCGGCTGCCTGCACCGCCAGGGCCTCGGCGGCGGTGGTGTCCCCGGCCTGGTCCCGTAGCAGGGCCAGCTGCCGTAGTGCACCGGGGTCGCCGCGGTCGGCTGCCTGCCGGTACAGCCAGATCGCGTGTTGGTAGCGGCCTCGCTGTGGAGGCGGCCCTGCCATGGCGGCCGTGATCCACAACTGACGGACCTGATCCGCGATAGGCGCGAGATCCCCACGCCCGGCGGCCCGGGCCAGTGCCACCGCGACGGTCACCGTGTCCCGCTGCCCGGCCAGCCCGTCACCGCCGATGATCTTGCCGATCAGGTCCCGGCCCGGCGACCCGGGCAGGTCGTCGTCACCGGCGATCCGCTGAGCGAGTTCAGCCAGCCGCGGCCGGTCCGCCTCCGCGTACAACCGGTAGACCACGTCTCGTAGATTCTTCGCCGGTCCGTCGGGCAGGTCCTTCTTCTCCACCGGCCGCGCCCGGCCCGGCCGGACCGAACGACAACCGGACCCGTATCACCCTGGCCGCGCTCACCGGCGTTGTCGCCGGCCTCACCCGCGCGATCACCGACTGGATCCTCGACCGTCTCGGCAGCTGACCCCGCATGCCGGGCGAGAGCACCGCGATCACGCTCTCGCCCGGCACACCCACGGCATTGCACAGCCGCGTACGGACATCCGTGCACGCGACGTGGGAGATCGAAACTGGGGAACAACACGCCCAGGACCGTGCAGCCGGCCGTGAGCGCTGCCCCACACCGGCCGAGACAGCCCCGGCAACCGGCTGGAACACACCGGCCGGCCGTCAGGGCGGCAGGGGCGTGGCGCGCAGGTGGCAATGGTGTGGAGGAGCCTGGTGACTTCGATCGAGGGCGGCGCGCGGCGTACCCGGATGATTCAGGGAAGGGCGAGGGTCTCGATGCGGGTGAGGAGGTCCTGGGCGGTGAACGGCTTGGTCAGGTAGTCGTCGGCGCCCGCGTCGAAGGCCGAGGCGGCTGCCAGCCGGTGGCCGCGTTCGGTGAGCAGCAGGATGGGGATGTCGGCCGTGCACGGGTCGGCGCGGATGGCGCGGCACAGTTGGACGGCGGTCATCGTGCGCGTGGCCTGGTCCAGGGCCGAGTCCAGGACGGCGCAGTCGGGTGGGTGGGCGTGGGCGGCGCGGAGGGCGGCCTCGCCGGTGTCGCGGGACGCCACTTCCAGGCCGGCTGACCGGAGGACCGTTTCGATGATGCGCAGCAGCGTCGGATCGTCGTCGACCACGAGGACGGAAGTCACCACAACCTCCTTGAGCGCTACCTAGAGTAAACGTCGTGTTGGCAGGCGGTGACCTGATCGGCGCGTCCTCGTGGACGGTGGGCCGTCTGTTCCGGGTGGGTGTCCTCGTCGCGCTGGCGGCGGTTCTGGCGGTCGGGGTCACCGGGTTCCTGCGCAACAACGAGATCCTGGAGGCGGAGACGGCGGTTCGCCGTTCCGGCGAGGTGCTGGGGCGGATCGAGGATCTACGGGCCGTCGTGCAGGCGGAACCGGTGGCGGGCGACGCCCTGCGGCTGCGGGTCGCCGGGTTGAGCGACGTGGCCGGAGCGGATCCGGTGCACCGGGAGTTGTTGCGGCGGGTGAGCCCGCCATCAGGCACGCAGCCCGGGGCGGGTCCCCGAACCGGCCGGGACCCGGCAGGGCAGCAGGCCGGGCAGGGGCAGGCCGGGCAGGGGCAGGCAGAGGGCGCCGGCCAGGCGGAGGCTGAGGGCGCCGCTGGGGTGGGGAGTGTGCCGGATGTCGCCGGGATGCGGGCCGCCGTCGAGGAGATGCGGCGGCATGAGCAGGCGCGGTTCGATCGCGGTCTGCGTGAACTCGGCGCCGTTTCGCGGACCAACCGCTGGATGATCGTCTGGGTATCGGCGTTGGCGGCGCTCGCCGTACTGGCCGGGGGAGGGCTGTTGGAGCGCCGCGGCACGCGGACCGCCGGCATGGCCCGGCGTGTGCGGAGCGCGCCGGCGCAGGGCCCGGCGGAGTTCGCCGGTCCTGCCGCCGCCGGGAACGAGCCGCCGGCCGCCGCCGGGAACGAGCCGCCGGCCGCCGCCGGGAACGAGCCGCCGGCCGCCGCCGGGAACGAGCCGCCTGCCGCCGCGGGGAACGAGCCGCCGGCCGCCGCGACCCGGGAGGAGGTGACCGGCCCGGCGTTCCTCCAAGCGATGCGACACGAGATCCGTACGCCGATGACCGCCCTCACCGGCATGACGGCCATGCTGCTGGAGACCTCCCTGGACGCCCGGCAGCGGGAGCTGGCGGAGACCGCGCACGCCAGCGGTTCCGCCCTGCTCACCGTGGTCGACGACCTGCTGGATCTGGCGGATGATCTCGTCCTGGAGAAGCGGCCGTTCTCGCTGCGCGGCTGCGTACGCCGGGCCATGGAGCCGGTGCTCGCCACCGCCGAGGCGAAAGGGCTGCACCTGGCCGGCCACCTGGCGCCGGGCTGCCCGGAACGGGCCGGCGGTGACGAGCGGCGGGTGCGCCGGATCCTGACGGCGCTGCTGCGGCAGGCTGTCGCCGGGACCGGGCACGGCGCGGTGACGGTGACCGTGTCGGAGGTTCCGGATCGGGGGGCGGCCGGGTCGGCGACGACGACGATCCGGTTCGCGGTGACCGACACGGGACTGGGTGTGCCGGCGGAACGGCACGCCGATGCGGGGGTGCTGCTGGCGCGGCGGCTGGCCGGGGCGATGGGCGGCGGCATCACCACGGAGAGCCGCCCGGGGGAGGGCACCACGGTCGGTGTCACGCTGCGCCTGGACGAGGTGGAGCAGCCGGGACGGTCCGGCGGCCCGTACGCGGACGGCCGCCGCCGGGTGCTGGTGGTGCTGGTGGCGCGGGCCGATCCGGTGGACCGGCGGCTGGCCCGGCGTCTGCTGGAGCGGCGCGGGCATCGTGTGGTGACGGTCGCCGACGGGGAGGCGGCCGTCGAGGCGGTGCAGCGGGACCGGTACGACCTGGTGCTGATGGGAGCCGGCCTGCGGGTGCTGGACGGACCGAACGCGGTGCGCCTGATCCACGCCGATCCACCGCCGCACGGGTCTCCGCGGATCGTGGCGATGTGCCCGGCGAACGATCCGGAGCTGGAGGACTTCGGCCGGGCCGGGGTGGACGGGACGCTCACCGAACCGGTCGACGGCGGCGAACTGGACGTGGTGCTGGCGACCGCGGCCGCGTACGCGGATGTGCGTCTCGCCGGCGCCGGACCGCTGCCCGGACCGCATGACAGCGAGCCGGACACGATCCGGGCCTGCGCCGATGTGATCGCCGGGCCGGAGGCCGAGGCGGCGGATCGTCGCCGTCTCGCCGAGATCCTGCACAATTTCGCCGACCGCCTGCCCGGGGTGCTGGACCGGATGGACGCGGCGGCCACCGACGGCGACAGCCGGAATCTGGCGCGGCTGGCGCACGGTCTCAAGGCGTCGTCGGCGACGCTGGGCGCGAACCGGTTCGCGGCGCTCTGCGCCGACCTGGAGGACCGTGCCCGCCATGCCGGTGACGATCCGGGGCCGGTGCTGCGCGACCTGCACGAGCGGGCGCGCGAGGTGAGCGACACCATGGAGTCGGTGTCCCGGCAGCTCACCCGGGCGTCGCGTTAGGCCTGGTCACACCGGTTGCGGCACAGTCGGCCATTCGGTCTGGAATCACGGAAGTCCGCAAAATCCAGTTCTGAACAGCCACAATCTACGGATGTGAGCGATGAATCGGGACGAAAGGCCAAGATTCGGTGGATCGGCGGCCTTCTCGTCGTAGCGGGCGCCGTGGCCGCCGGGATCATCCTGGCCGTCCAGCAGGAGGAGACCGTCACCCCGGCCGCCACCGTGGTCGCCGTCGCCGACCGCGGCACGGTCACCGTGGACGTGGCCACCACCGGCACGGTCGAGCCCGCCACCACCCGCAGCCTGACCTTCCCGGTGGCCGGCACGGTCGAATCGGTGTCGGTGCGCGCCGGCAACAAGGTCGGCAAGGGGCAGAGCCTGGCCGCGCTCGACGACACCGAAGCGGCCGACGACGTCACCGACGCCGAAGCCGCCCTGGCCGAGGCACAGAGCCGGCTCACCGAGGCGAGAACCGTCTCGGTACGCACCACGGCCAGCGCCACCGCCTGCGCCCGGCCCGTGGCGGCGGCCACCGGGGCCTGCGCCACCAAGGGCTACCCGGACACCGGAAGCGATCCGGTGCTCACCGCCGAACAGCAGGTCTACGAGGCCGAACGGCGGGTCGAGGAGGCCGAGAAGGCGCTCGGCGGGACGACCCTCGTGGCGCCGATCGCCGGCACCGTCGTCGCCGTCGAGGGCAGCGTCGGCGACCAGGTCGACAGCGGATCCACGTTCATCACCCTGGCCGACACGTACACCATGCAGGTGCGCGCCGACTTCCCGGAGGCCGACGCCGGAGCACTGGCGACCGGGCAGTCCGCCACCGTCACGCTGGCCGACTCGGACGACACGTACGACGCCGAGGTGGTGCAGGTCGACCCGGCCGGCACCTCCGACGGCACCCTGGTCCGCTACGGGGCGGTGCTGTCCTTCGCCGACTCTCCGGACGACCTGCTGATCGGCCAGAGCGCCCAGGTGAAGGTCCGTACCGGGCAGGTGGACGACGCGATCCGGGTGCCGTCGACCGCGGTGCACGACGTGTCCGGCGGTTCCGGCACGGTGCTGGTGCGCAGCGGCGGCCGGTCGGTCGAGCGCACCGTGACGGTCGGCCTGCGCGGCGACCAGCACACCGAGATAACCGACGGCCTGACCGAGGGTGAACAGGTTGTACGTTCCTGGTGATCGACGGAATCGGCGGAACACCGGATCACGAACCGCCCGGAAGGCATGATGGCGATGTGAAAGCGCTGCGTCGTCCCAGCACGGCGGTCAACGCCCTGCTGGCCCTGCTGATCGTCGGTGCCGGATTCTGGGGCTGGTCCCTGCTGCGGGAAACCCCGGAGACCACCGGGGCGAATGCCTCGGGAATGCGTACGGTGACCGCCACCCAGGGCACGGTGACCAAGACCGTGTCCGCGGACGGCACGGTGGCCAGCGCCTCCACCGCCACCGCCACCTTCGCCACGTCCGGAACGGTCACCTCGATCAAGGTGAAGGTCGGCGACGAGGTCGACTCGGGCGCGCTGCTGGCCCGGGTCGACCCGGCCGACGCCGAACGCGACCTGGAACTGGCCCGGGCCAACCTGGCGGCCGCCGAGGACGCCCTCGCCCGGGCACAGGAGGCCGGGACCGGCACCGACATCGCGGCCAACGCCGTCACCGAGGCCGAACTCGCCGTCGACGAGGCGGAGGCCGCGGTCGCCGGGACGAGCCTGAAAGCGCCGATGAGCGGGACCGTGGTCGCGGTGAACGGATCGCTGGGCGGGGCGAGCGCCATCGACAAGACCGGCTTCGTCGACCTCGCCGATCTGACCAAGCTCCAGGTCACCGCCGCCTTCTCGGAAGCCGACGCCACCGAGCTCAAAGAGGGCCAGAGCGCCACCATCGCCTGGAACGCGCTCGAGGGCGCCGAGGCCACCGGCGGGGTGACCGCCGTCGACCCGACCGCCACCAGCGAGAACAGCGTCGTGACGTACGGCGTGACGGTCAGCCTGCCGAACCCGCCGAAGGGCGCCAAACCCGGCCAGACCGTCACCGTCTCGGTCGTCACCGGCAGCGTGGAGAACGCTGTCCTGGTCAACTCGGCGGCCGTCGCCGGCACCGGCAACCGTAGGACCGTGACCGTCGTGGACAGCGCCGGCAGGCAGGAGATCCGCCAGGTGCGGGTGGGCCTGGAGGGCGACGACGCCTACCAGATCGTCTCGGGCCTGGCCCCCGGCGAGCGGGTGGTGCTCCCGACGGCCACCGCGGCCACCACCACGACGACCACGAACATGCGAGGCGGGTTCACCGGTGGTCCGCCGGGCGGGCGGCCATGACACCCGTTCTCGACGTACGCGACCTGACCAAGATCTACGGAGACGGCGACACCGAGGTACGCGCCCTCGACAGCGTGTCCTTCCAGGCGGAGCGGGGCGAGTACGTGGCCGTCATGGGCCGGTCCGGCTCCGGCAAGTCGACGCTCATGAACATCCTCGGCTGCCTCGACGTCCCCACCTCCGGCACCTACCTGCTGGACGGGGTGGACGTCAGCCGGCTCACCGACGCGCAGCTCGCCCTCGTCCGCAACCGGCGGATCGGTTTCGTCTTCCAGGCGTTCAACCTGATCCCCCGGACCAGTGCGGTGGCCAACGTGGAGCTGCCTCTGGCGTACCACGGGATGAAGGCCGCCGAGCGGCACCGCCGCGCCATGTTCTCCCTGGACCTGGTCGGCCTCGCCGACCGGGCCGACCATGAGCCGAACCAGCTCTCCGGCGGCCAGCAGCAGCGCGTCGCCGTGGCCCGCGCGCTGGTCACCGAACCGGCGCTGCTGCTCGCCGACGAACCCACCGGCAACCTGGACAGCCACGCCACCGAGGAGGTCCTGTCGGTGTTCGACGATCTGAACGCGGCCGGCCGCACCATCGTCATCATCACGCACGAGCCCGAGGTGGGGGCACGCGCGGACCGGCTCATCAAACTGCTCGACGGCCGGATCGTCTCCGACTCGTGGCAATCCGGACGGCACGCGGTGGGTGCGCAATGAACCTCACCGAGATCGTACGGTTCGCGTTGCGCGGCATCGGGGCCAACAAGCTTCGGTCCGTGCTGACCATGCTCGGCATCCTGATCGGCGTCGCCGCCGTCATCCTGCTCGTCGCCGTCGGCAACGGATCCGCCCAGGCCGTCGCCACCCGGATCGAGGCGCTCGGCACCAACACTCTGACGATCATGAGTACCAGCCGGGAGAGCGGCGGCCTCACCATGCGGACCGCCGAAGCCCTCGACGACCCGGTGCTCGCCCCCGGCGTGCGGTCGGTGTCCCCGGTCGTCAGCACCTCCGCCACCCTCACCTGGGAAGGGACCGAGCACGAGATCAGCTCGTTCGTCGGCACCGTGCCCAGCTGGTTCGCCGCGTCCAACTTCCCGGTCGAGACCGGGGCGATCTTCACCGACGACGACGAGGCACAGGCCCGAAGGGTCGTGGTGATCGGGCAGACCGTGGCCGACGAGCTGTTCTCCGGCGCCGACCCGGTCGGGCAGCAGGTCACCGTCGGTGGGGCGCTGTTCAGCGTGGTCGGCGTCCTCGAGGAGAAGAGCTCCGCCGGCTTCCAGGACTTCAACGACACCGCCGTCGCCCCGATCAGCGCCGTCCGGCAGGTCCTCGCCGGATACGGGCCCCTCAGCTCCATCCTCGTCGAGGCGGACGGCCCGTCGCAGGTAGACACCGTCCAAGGCCAGGTCAGCACCATCCTCGACACGAAACTGGAGCCCGGCGGCTACCGCGTGCAGAACGCCTCCCAGTTGCTGGAGACACAGACCGAGACGGCCGGCACCTTCACCACCCTGCTCGGCGCGGTCGCCGCCATCAGCCTGCTCGTCGGCGGCATCGGCATCACCAACATCATGCTGGTCACCGTCACCGAACGAACCCGCGAGATCGGCATCCGCAAGGCCCTGGGCGCGCCCCGCCGGTTGATCCTCACCCAGTTCCTCATCGAGGCCACCCTGCTCAGTGTCATCGGTGGAGGCCTGGGCGTGGCTGCCGCGGTCCTCGGCAGCCGCTTCTCGATCGTCGGCGTCCAGCCGGTGATCGTGCCCAGTTCGGTGGCGCTCGCCCTGGGCGTCTCCGTGCTGATCGGACTGTTCTTCGGTGGCCTGCCCGCCGCCCGGGCCGCCCGTCTGCGGCCGATCGACGCACTCCGTTACGAATGAGGCACCCATGACCACACACGACACCGAAGTCCTGCCGCGCCCGCCCGACCTCAACGACGAACTCGCCGCCGTCGCCCCGCGCCGCTGGTGGAACCGCACCACGATCGCCCTGCTCGGCGTCGTCCTGCTGGCCGGCGGGTTCCTCGGCGGCGTACAGGCCCACGAACGCTGGGGGTCCTCCACCACCACGTCACCCGGTTCCCCGCAGGGCGCCGGCATGCCCAGCGGCGGAATCGGCGGCCGCGGCCCGGCCGCCTCCCGGGCTCCCTCCGCGGGCGGCGCGACGGGAACGGTCAAGCTGGTCGACGGCACCACCCTCTACGTGGAGACCGCCGACGGCGAGACGGTCACCGTCCGGACCAGCGACTCCACCACGGTGAAACTCAGCCAGACCGCCACCCTGGAGACCCTCACCTCCGGCCTGCCGGTCACCGTCGAAGGCCTCCCGGACTCCGAGGGCATCATCACGGCGACCTCGGTCACGGCCGGCTGACCCATCTCTCCCTTTCCCGGTACGCCGAACCTCGTCCCGCCAAGATTCGCCGACGTCCCGTCCGTGCGGCGCGCGCTCACCGTGTGGTCCGGCCCGTGCCGCGCCCACCGGGCTGAGGTCGTCGGCCCACCCGGTCACCGGGCTGAAGTCGCTAGCCCACCCGGTCACCGGGCTGAGGACGGTGCACCCGGGCGCCGGCTCGCGGGAGAGCACCGGCCGGTCAGCGGCCCGGAGTCCACCAGTTGGCCCGGCCCAGCATGGCCATGGTGGCGGGAACCAGCAGCCCGCGGATGACGGTGGCGTCGATGGCGACCGCCACGGCCAGGCCGAGGCCGGTCATCTTGACGACGGGACTGCTGGTCAGGACGAAACCGGCGAAGACGCAGACCATGATCAGGGCGGCCGAGGTGATCACCACACCGGTCGCGGCGAGGCCCTCACGGACGGAGACGCGGTTGTCGCCCGTCGCGTCCCAGGATTCGCGGACGGCGGTCAGCAGGAAGACCTCGTAGTCCATGGACAGGCCGAAGAGCAGGGCGAACAGCAGCATCGGCACGTACGACTCGATCGGGACGGGGCCGTCCAGGCCGAGCAGGGTCACCCCCCAGCCCCACTGGAAGACGGCGGTCAGGACGCCGTAGGCGGCGGCCACCGAGAACAGGTTCATCACGGCGGCCTTGACCGCCACGACGGGCGCGCGGAACGCCGCCAGCACCAGCAGCGCGGCCAGCACCACGACCAGACCGATGACGTACGGCATACGCGCGCCCACCCGCTCGGCCAGCGCCGCCTTCATCGCGGTCGGCCCGGTGACGTGGACGTCCAGTCCGGCGGCGTCGACGGCGGCGAGACGTTCGGCGGTCGCCACGGTCGCCGGATCGCCCGGTCCGGTCTCCGGGATCACCCGGACGGTGACCGCCTGCCCGTCGGAGGACACCCGGGCCGGCTGCACCCGTTCGGCGCCGGGCACCGCTTCGAGCGCCTTGACCAGCGCGACGATCCGGGGATCGGTGACCCGCCCGCCCGGCGCGTTGCCACCCTGCCCGGAAGCGCCGGAAGCGCCGGGCGTGCCGGTGTCCGGTGGCGTGGTCGTTTCCCGGGCCGGGGACGCGCCGGGTGTGCCGGTGTCCGGTGGTGTGGTCGCGTCCCCGGCCCGGGACGCGGTGGGTGTGCCGGTGTTCGGTGGTGTGGTCGTTTCCCGGGGCGGGTAGGGCGCGTCGTTCGGCTTCCCGGCGGAAGCGGAGGGGTGCAGGGCCATCGGGACCGGAGCCGGCGGCGTCAGCTCGGCGATCACGGTGAGGGGGCCGGTGACGCCGGGGCCGAACTCCGCGGCCAGGATGTCGTAGCCGGCCCGGCCCGCGGTTCCGGGCGGCTGGTCGCCGTCGTCGGTCTGGCCCAGCCTCATGACGGTCACCGGCGCGGCCACGATCAGCAGCAGGATCGTGCCGGCCAGGGCGTACGGCCACGGTCGGCGGGTCACCCGGTCGGACAGGGCGGCCCACATCGACGGGCGGGCACGGGGCTGGAGGCGCCGCCGGCGGATCGGGAGGGAGTCGATCCTCGGGCCGAGGACCGTGAGCAGGGCGGGCAGCAGGGTCACCGCGGCGGCCACCGCCACCAGGACGGTCAGGCCCGCGGTCCAGCCCAGCGTGGCCAGGATCGGCACGCCGGCGACGGACAGGCCGGCGAGGGCGACGATCACCGTGCCACCGGCGAAGGCGACCGCACTGCCGGACGACGCGACCGTGGCGATGATCGCCTCCCGGAACGGGACTCCGGTGGCCAGCAGCGCGCGATAGCGGGTGATCATGAAGAGGGCGTAGTCGATGCCCACCCCCAGACCGATCATCGTGGCCAGGGTGGTGGCCACACCCGGCACGGCGGTCAGGTGACCGGCCAGCCCGATCACTCCCAGGCCGCAGATCAGGGTGATCAGCGCGGTCAGCAGAGGGAGCCCGGCGGCCACCAGACCGCCGAAGGCGGCGACCAGGACCACCAGCGCCACGCCGACGCCGAGGGCCTCGCTGCGGCGGGTGTCCGTGTCGGGCCGGGCCAGCGTGCCGCCGGGAAGGACCTGGTCGGCGGCGGGCGCGGCGGCGTCCATGACGGCGGCGGTCAGTTCGGCACCGATGTCGCGGGGGCTCACGTCGAACTGCACCGTGAGATAGCCGGTGTCGCCGTCCCCGGTCAGCGATCCGGCGTCGGTGGAGGGTGTGGTCACCGAGCTGACATGGTCGAGTTCCGCGATCCGGTCGGCGGCCGCCCGCACCGCCTCCTGATCGAGCGGCCCGTCCGTGGACCGCACGATGATCTGCCCGCCGGCCCCGTCCGCTCCCGGAAAGTGGATCTCCAGCAGGTCGCGCCCGCGCTGTGCGGCGCTGCCCGGCATCGTGGTGTCGTCGTCGACCGGCCGCCCGAACGCCACCACCATCGCCGCGATCGCGGCCGTGACCAGCAGCCAGGCGACGATCGTCCACCAGGGCCGCCGTACCGAGAGCCGCCCGGCCCCCGTGAACCACCGATGCGCCGGGCCACCGTCGCGTGCCGCGCTCATCGGTGCACCCTTGTTCCACTCGAGCTGAGGCCGCTGGGGGAGGGGCTCACGGCGGGCGGGGTGGAGCGGCACGCCCGGCCGCCGGAGCCGCCGAGCGCGGTGGTCAGGCCGGCGCCCGAGACGGTCAGCCGCAGGCCGGACGCGGTGGCCGCCACGGCGGTGTAGCGCAGACCCGCCGGCAGGACGGGCAGGTCCAGCGACCGGGACCGGCCGGCGCCGAGACGGTCGGCGGGCACGCGCAGACCGAGCGACGGGATCTCCACCTCGACGGGCCGGACGGTCAGGGTGGTTCCGGCGATCTCCGGTACGGCGTGGACGGTCACCGGCAGTTCCCGGCCCAGCACGGTGCGGGTGGCCGACAGGAGCAGTCGGCCCGAACCGTCGGTCGCGACCTCGACGGGGGACGGCAGTTCGTCGTACCCCAGCAGGATCTGAGCGGTGAGGGAGGCGGCCCGGGCCGCGCCGGAAGCCGGAAGGCGGACGTCGGTCGCGGTGGCTTCGACGGTGGTGTGGAAGCGGCCCACCGTGACGGCGGCGGTGACGTGGACGCGGTCGAAACGGCGGCGGGCCAGCTGGTCGAGGAAGGGCACGCCGCCGAAACTCACCGACGGCCCGGAGGTGAGGCCGGCGGCGCAGCGGAGGCGGGCGGCGAGACGGTCGGCGGCCATCGCGGCGGCCACCCGGTCGGCGGCCAGGACCGCCGTCAGCAGGGCCGCCGCAGCGCCGATGAGCAGTGATTTTCGCACCGGGCCATGTCACCAGGCGGGTGTGACGGTGTGATGCGAGCCGGATGAGAGTCAGATGGGAAGTTCGAACCAGACGGTGAATCCGTCGCCGGTGTCGATGCCGGTGGCGCCGCCGTGGTTGCGGACCACCTCGGCGACGATGGCCAGGCCCAGGCCGTAGCCGCCGGCGAACGCCCGTGCCGGATCGGCTCGCCAGAACCGTTCGAAGGCCCGCCCGGCCGCCTCCGGCGTCATCCCCGGGCCCTGGTCGGTGACCGCGACCCGTACCCGGGCGCCGTTCGCGCACGCGGTGACCCGGGCGGGGGTGCCGGGCGGGGTGTGCGCGCGGACGTTGCCGAGCAGATTGGCCAGAACCTGGCGCAGGGTGCTCTCGTCGCCGGAGACGATCACCGGCGCGCTGACGGCCATGGTGAGCGGGCGGCCGGGCTCGACGGCGCGGGCGTCGGCGACCGCGTCGTGGATGAGCACGGCCAGGTCGACGGGCTCCCGGCGGACCGGCGGGTCGGACTCCAGCCGGGCCAGGTAGAGCAGCTCGTCGACGAGCACACCCATCCGGCCGGACTCCTCCTCGAGGCGGCGCAGCACATCCGGGCGGGAGGCCAGGTCGACGACGCCGCCACGGATCAACTGCAGGTAGCCGCTGATCGAGGTGAGCGGGGTGCGCAGCTCGTGGGAGGCGTCGGCCACGAACGAGCGCATCACGGCCATCGTCGCCTGGATCCGGGCGAGCATCCCGTCGACCGCCACGGACAGCCGGCCCACCTCGGTGTGGGCCTCCGGGCTGTCCGGGCCGGGGGCACCGACCCGCCGGCCCAGGTCGCCGTCGGCGATCGCCCCGGCGATGGCGGCGATCTCGTCGAGCGGGCGCAGCCGGCGGATCACCAGCCAGCGGGCCAGGACCGTGAGGACCGCCAGCACGGTGGCGGCGGTGACGGCGGCGGTCGTGGCCAGCCGGGTGACGGTCTCCCGGACCGGGGCCAGGGGCAGGCCGATCAGCACCGTGCCGCCGTCGACCGCGACGAGCCGGACCCGGTAGGCGCCGAGCACGGTCTGCGGGCCGGCGACGGCCGGGTCGGCGCTGTCCAGCAGCGGTTCGGCGGGCAGCGGGGTGCCGCCGACCAGCCGGGCCGTGTGGCCGTCGGCGCGGCGGAACTCGATCAGGTAGTCGGTCACCGCGAGCGCCGAGCGCAGGCCCGGTTCGGGCAGGAGCGCGGCCCGCTGCCGCACCAGCGCGTCGGCCGCGGCCAGCTGGTCGTCGATCCTCTCCATCAGGTACGCCCGGAGCGCCAGCGCCGCGGTCAGCCAGGTGATCGCCAGCGCCGCCGCGGTGAGCCCGGCGACGCCCGCGACCAGTGTGAACCGCAGTGGCCGACGGCTCACGGGCCGAGCGCCGCGAACCGGGACGAACGGCCGGATCATCGGCGGTCCGCGCGCATCGCGTAGCCGAAGCCGCGATGGGTGACGATCAGCGGCGGGCCGTGCCGGTCCAGTTTGCGGCGCAGATATCCGACGTACGTGTCGACGACGTTGGACACCGAACCGGAGTCGTACTCCCAGACAGCTGCCAGGATCTGCGCCCGGGACAGCACCCGCCCGGGGTTGGTGAGGAAGTAGCGCAGCAGCCGCAGCTCGGTGGGCGACAGCGGCACCGGCGTACCGCCGCGGGTGACGGCCAGGGTCTCCTGGTCGAACTCCAGGTCCTCGTAGCGCAGCACCGGGTCGGGCCGGGCCGCCGGGCCGCCGCCGTGGACCCGGCGCAGCACCGCCCGGACCCGGGCCAGCAGCACCTCCACGTCGAACGGTTTGGTGACGTAGTCGTCGCCGCCGAACGCCAGCCCGGACACCTGGTCCTCGCGCCCGTCGCGGGCGGTCAGGAAGATGATGCCGGCGCCGAGCCCGCCGGCGCGCAGGCGGCGGCAGACGTCCATCCCGTCGCCGTCGGGCAGCATCACGTCGAGCAGCACGAGGTCCGGCGGCAGGGTGCGGGCGCGGTCGACCGCGGCCGCGGCGGTGCCGGCGGTGTCGACCGTGAAGCCGTGGAAGGTGAGCACCGTCCGCAGCAGGTCGAGAATGTTGGGCTGGTCGTCGACGACCAGGACGTGGGCGCTCATGGTCCCGCCATGAGAGCACGCCCGGATGTGAAGTCGATGAGAGCCGGGCGGTCAGCGGTCGCGGCGGTGGCGGGCGATCAGGATGACCGCGATGACGGACGCGAACACGTCCACCGTGATGATCAGGCCCGGCCACCCGAACAGCAGCATCACCGGCGGAACCAGGATGAAGAGGCCGACACAGAGGGTGGCCACGATCGGGAACCGCACCTCCGAGGCCGGCGCGGCCATCCGCGCGGCGAACTCGGGGTCGGCTCGGAGCTGGGTCTCCAGGTCGGCGAGGGTGCGCCGGTCGTCATCGCTCAGCATCGATTCCCCTCCAGGCCCCGTCGGTTACCCCAGGTCCCGCAGGCCTAAACCGTTCGGTCCGGGGAATTCAGCAGGCGTGACGAATCAACGCGAACCAGAAGAGAAGCGACCCGAGGATCTGCCGCGCCATCCGGCGGCACGTCCCCGGGCCGAGGCGGACCGGGAACTCGTCCCACCCGACGAGCCGCTCACCCCCGCCGCGGAGGAACGCCCCCGCGAACGCCGGTGACCGGCGCCGTCCTCACCCGGCCAGGCCCGAAGGACCCAGGAGAGCGGCGAGCAGGTCGGCCCGCTCGGCGATGCCGGCGGCCGACACCCATTCGGTACGCGCGTGCGCGCCGCCGCCACGGGGCGCCAGCCCGTCGACGGTGGGCCGCCCCATCGCGCCGGTCGTGTTGGTGTCCGCCGCACCGTCGGCCGGCCGTCCGTCCAGGCGCTGCCCGATCCCGGCCGCGATCTCCCGGATCCGGTCCAGCAGCGCCGCCCCGGCGTCGTCCGGCCGCCAGGTGGGCCGGTGCGACAGCAGCCGCGCCGTCACGGCCGCCCGCGCCCGGACCGGCCGCAGCGACCGCAACTCGCCGAGCAGCGCCTCCTCGTCGGCCGGGTCGGTGAACCGCAGCCCGAGGTCGGCGTGCGCGTGCCCGGCCACCACGTTGGTCCGGCCGCCGCCGGCGATCGTCCCGGTGTTCAGCAGCACCGGCCGCCGTGCCGCCACCGCGCGGAAGGCCACCAGCTGGTCGACCAGTTCGTCGATCGCGCTGGCCCCGGCGTCCGGGTCCAGCGCGGCGTGCGCCTCCACCCCGGTCACCTCGATGCGGACCCGGGTGCTGCCCCGGCGGCCCGTCTTCAGGTCGCCGCCCGGGTGCGGCGGCTCCAGCCCCAGGACCGCCCGCGCCCGCCCCGCCTCGGCGCGCACCAGGTCCACGGCGCTCGGTGAGCCGATCTCCTCGTCGGCGACGACGATCACCCGTACCTCGGGATGGGGCCGGTCCCTGATCCGGTCCGCCGCCGCGAGAAGCGCGACCAGGCCGGCCTTGGTGTCGTAGACGCCGGGACCGCGCACCACGTCGCCCTCCACCGACCACGGCATCGCGGCGAGTGTGCCGGCCGGCCACACGGTGTCGTAGTGCGACAGCAGCAGGATCGGCTCCCCGGCGACGTCCCGGGCGGGCAGGTTCCAGAGCAGATGGTCCCCGGTCGGCCGGGTCTCGCGGGCGGTCGTGAAACCGGCCCGGACGGCGTCCGCCTCCAGCGCCTCGGCCAGGGCGGCCAGCGAGCGGGCATCCCCGGTGGGTGACTCCAGGGCCGTGAGCCGGTGCAGCGCGGCGAGATGCGGTGACGACATATGCGAACGCTAAATTGACCCTTCGGCGTTGTCAACGAGCGATGATATTGTCAAACTGGCGATCATACGTTTCTTATCCTTCTCCGGAGGTGCGGTCATGGAGCTGTCGGTGCGGGCGCTCGACGGGCTCGCCGAGTGGACCGCCGCGGCGCGCCTCTACCGGTCCGTCTTCGGCTACGAGCAGCCTGAGTACGGCGTGAGCCCCCGCCTGCTGGCCGCCCTCCGGGAGAACTCCGGCTCGGTGATCGGCGCCCTCGGCCCGTCCGGCGTCCTGGTCGGCTTCTGCTTCGGGTTCTCCGCGGTCGACGGCGGCGAGCTCTACCACTACTCGCAGGCCGCGGTGGTGGCGCCCGCCGCGCAGGGCTTCGGCGTCGGCCGCCTGCTCAAACAGGCGCAGGCCGAGGTGGCGCGCGGCACCGGGGCGCGCACCATGCGGTGGACCTTCGATCCGTACGCGTTGCGCAACGCCCATTTCAACCTGGCCGTCCTGGGCGCCACCGGAGTGCGGTTCCTGCCCGGCTACTACGGCGACGACACCGACCGAGTCCTGGTCAGCTGGGATCTGTGGCATGCCCGCAAGACCGGCGTCCCCAGCCCGGCCGTCGAGGCGCCCGCCGACCAGCGGTTCGCCGCGCCGTCGCTGTCCGACCGGGCCCGGCTGCGCGCCGCCCTCCAGGAGCGTTTCGCGTCCGGCGGCCGGCTGGTCGGTGTCACCCGGGCGCCCGGCTCCACCGACCGGGTGGTCTACGCGTTCGAGAGCGCCGACTCGTGACGGCACCGCGTTCCACCCCGTCCGAGCGGTTCGACCGCAACGTGCAGCGCCGCTCCGCCCAGGTTCTCAAACAGCGCGTCCTCGAGCAGCAGCGCACCGAGTTCGAGAAGGCGCTGGCCCGGGCCGCCGAACAGGACACGATCGAGCGCGCGGCCGCCATGATCGTTTCGGCGCGGCGCCGCTACCTGCTCGGGCACGGCAAGTCGCTCAGCTACGCCTCGATGCTGGCCGTCGACCTGAGCGCCGGGCTGTCCGGCGTGCAACTGGTCGACGGCGTCTCGGCCCGGCCGCTCGACGTGCTCAGCGACATCCGGCAGGGCGACCTGCTGGTGGCCGTCTCGATGGCCCGCTACCGCCGGGAGACCGTCGACGTCGCCTCGGCGTACGTGCGGCACGGCGGCGAACTGGTGCTGATCACCGACGCCGACGACACCCCGCTGTCCGCCCACGCCGCCGCCACCATCGTGATCGGCACCGAGAGCGCCTCGTACACGAACTCGCCCACCTCGGTCGTGCTCGTCCTGCACCTGCTCGCCACCCTGACCATCGCCAGTTCCAAGGGCGCCGGCCGCCGTCTGCGGGACCGCGACGCCCTCGCCGCCGAACTGGGCCTCTACACGGAAGAGACATGATCCAGATCGAGAAGGTCGAGCTGCGCCGCGTCCGGCTGCCACTCGTGCACCGGTTCCAGACCAGCTCGCACGCCAAACGGGAACTGGAGCACATCCTCGTCACCCTCACCGGCGCGGACGGGACCGCCGGATGGGGCGAGATCGCCTCACCGAGCGGGCCGTACTACTCGGCCGAGACAGTGGACAGCTGCTGGGCGGTGGCCCGTGCCTTCCTGGCGCCGCTCGTGCTGGCCGCCCGGTGGGAACATCCGGCGGAACTGGCGGCCGCCATGGGCAGGGTGCGCGGGAACCATTTCGCCCGGGCCGGGTTCGACATGGCGGGCTGGGCGCTGTGGTCGCGCGCTCAGGGCGTACCCCTGTCGAAGGCTTTGGGTGGAGAGCGGGCGAAGGTCGAAGCCGGTGTGTCGCTCGGCATCGAACCCACCGTCGGCGAGCTGCTCACCCAGGTCGAGGCCCGAGTGGCCGAGGGGTATCGCCGGGTGAAACTGAAGATCGCGCCGGGGTGGGACGTGACGCCGGTGCGCGAGGTTCGCTCCACCTTCCCGGATGTCGCGGTGCATGTCGACGCGAACGGCGCCTATCCTTCCTCGGCTCGCGCGATCTTCGAGGAGCTGGACGACCTCGGCCTGCTGATGATCGAGCAGCCGTTCGCCCCGCGCGCTCTGGTCGAGCACGCCGAACTGCAAGCCGTGCTGCGCACACCGGTCTGCCTGGACGAGTCGGTCGAGGAGGTCGACGACCTGATCACCGCGCTGCGGCTGGGCGCCGGGCGAATCCTCAACATCAAGGTGTCCCGGATGGGCGGGCTCACTCCCGCGGTCCGCGCCCACGACCTCGCCGCCGCCCACGACATGCCGGTGTGGTGCGGCGGCATGCACGAGTTCGGGATCGGCCGGGCAGCGAACGTGGCGCTCAGCTCGCTGCCCGGCTTCACGTTCCCGTCGGACGTCTCCGGCTCCGGCAAGTACTACGCCCGGGACGTCACCACCGAACCGGTCGTCTGCGACGCGGGCTTCGTCGAGGTGCCCTCCGTGCCCGGCCTCGGCTGGGAGGCCGACCTCGACTTCCTGGAGTCGCGGACGACCGGCCGGGAGACGATCACCCCTTGATGCCGTGCACCGGCGGGACCGTGAGCGTCCGCCTCGCCGCCGTGCCACCCAGGACGATCTTGCGAAGCGCCGTGTTGTTGCCGGTGGACAGCTCGGCCAGCCGGTTGACCGGGTTCGCCTTCACCTGGATCCAGTAGACGCCGTTCGGAAGGCCCGTGACGTCGAACGACTGCCCCGGCCGGTCCTGGCTGTAGGTGTCGCCGTTGCCGATGTCCAGCACCTCCCGCACCGCCACCACCGTGTTCGCCCCGCACGACGTCTCCAGCGAGGTGTTCTCCGGCCGCCACTTCGCGCCCGCGATCGTGTAGTCGACCGCATCCGTGTTGGCCAGGCAGAACGCCTCCTTGCCGCTGCGCACCGCCAGCTTCTTGTCGCTCTTGAGCAGCGTGTACTGGGCGAAGTCGGTGAAATGCCAGTGCTTGTGCCCCTCCCGGTCGTCCCACTCCATGGTGCCCGCCGGACGGGACCCCACCTGCTTGCCGCCCGCGTCGAAGAAATACTGGTAGGCATCCATCAGATCCGTTCCGGTACGCCGGAAACCGTCCACCACCAGCGGAGACGAACCGGCATTCCACACCGTGGCGCCGAAGTTCACATACCACCGGCCGTCCTCCCGCGACAGCGCGATGCCCCAGGCGGGCAACGACCGCAGGTCCGGCTTCGGCCCGCTCTTCGGAGCCGCCCGCAGCACCGTGGGACGGCTCGCCGCCGCCCGGAACTCCGGCAGCCGGTCGGCGACCTGCCCGTGCGCCTCATGCCCACCGGCCAGCGACTTCTCCACCTCCGGTTTGACCTCCACCACGTTCACGGCGACCTTCGCGGTGGCGTTCTTCGCCGGGATGCCGAACAACTCGCGGTACCGCGGATTCACCGTGGCGGTGGCCGTGTACTTGCCGGCCGGCAGGCTCCTCAGCACGGTCGCCGATCGCGGCTGATCGATGACCGCCGCGTTCCAGCCGGCCTGCACACCCCAGACCGCACCCAGCGTGAACGGGTTCTGCCCGCCGCACCCGGTCGGATACGGGTTCGTCGCCGGGGCGTTCGGGCGGGTCCGCGCCGACTCCGCCGAGTTCCCGCAGAACGCCGTCCGATACGTCACGACCGCCTTGCCCTTGGCGTCCGAGATCGTGATCGTGGTGAAGTCCCTCAGCCCCGAGAAGTCCTTGACCGTCCCGGCCGGCAGTTTCACCCAGGTGCGTTTGCCCTTCCGCACCACCCCGCGGTGCGCCACGATCGGCTTGTCGTAGCCGGTCCGCTTCGCCTTCACCACGAACGCGTCCTTGCCGGCGATCACGTGCAGGCCCAGGTTGAACGACAGGTACACGTCGTCGCCGTCCACGTACCGTTCCGCCGTGACCGTCCTGCTCGCGGCCACCAGTCCCAGCGCGGGCGGGGCCGCCGCCTCGGCCACCCCGGCGCCCGCCAGCACCAGCCCTCCGGCCGCGATCACCGCGATCGTCCTCTTCATCGTTTCCTCCCCCGTAGAGCGCCTTGAGGGCCATCCCACCGGGTTCGCTGTGAAGCTCCTGTGAAGTCCGGACGTTTGGCGCGAAACAGGGAGCTGTTCGGCCCTGACCGAGGTGCTCCCCGCGGTGCATTGCCGTGACCCCGCTCGGACCGCTCCTGCCGCCGCGGCCCAGAGCGACCGTGCGTGGCGGCTTGGGACTGTGGGTGGCGGCTTGGGACTGTGGGTGGCGGCTTGGGACTGTGGGTGGCGGCTCGGGACTATGGGTGGCGGCCCGGGACCGTGCGTGCCGTTTCGGTTGGCCGGGCGTGCGGTTGCGGTTGGCCGGGCGTGCGGTTGCGGTTGTTCAGGTGCGGCCGTCGGGCGACGCAGCCGTCGGGCCACGCAGCCGCCGGGCCACGCGGCCGTCGGGCCACGTGATTGCGGTCAGCCGCCGAAGGCGGCCTTCACCTCCGCCGGGTTCAGCCCACGGGCCCGGAACCCGGTGGTCCCCGTCTCCAGCAGTTCCTTCGCCGCGTCCCGGACGGCCCCATAGGCGGCCCACGCCAGAGCCCCACCCACCGAAACCCGCCGAACACCGAGTTTCCCGAGCTCGGAAACGCTGGGCACGCCGGGCAGAGCGAGAACGTTCACCGGTGCCCGAACCGCGCCGACCACCCGTTCGATGTCGCCGGCGGCTTTCAGTCCCGGCGCGAACAGCACGTCGGCCCCCGCCTCCCGATAGGCCACCAGCCGCTCGATCGTGTCATCGAGATCCCCGAGCCCGTAGAGCAGGTTCTCCGCCCGCGCCGTCAGTACCAGCCCGTGCCGCCGCGCAGCCTCCGCCGCGGTCCCCACCCGCTCGACACTGACGGCCAGCGGTTCCACCGCCCCGGCCGCCGGGTCGTAGTCCTCGATCGACAGCCCCGAAGCGCCCGCCCCGGCCAACAGTTCGACGGTCTCCGCCACATCCGCGAACAGCCGCTCCGAATCCACACTCACCGGAACCCCGGCCCCCGCCGTGACCGCCGCGACATGCGCCACCAGCTCATCCCTGGTGACCTGCTGATCCAGCTTCCCCAGCGTCGCCGCCAGCCCCGACGAGGTGGTGGCCAGAGCCGAGAACCCGGCCCCCTCGAGAATCCGGGCCGACCCCACGTCGAACGCGTTGGCGATCACGAAGGTCCCGGCCGAGTGCATGTCCCGAAAACGCGCCCGCAACGAATTCATGACCCTCACCCTGGCACACCCACTTTCCGGTACGCCGCACGCGCTCCCCAAGAGCAGCACCGAGTCCCGCCGAGCCCGCGAACATGCTGCCCACTCCCGCCTGTGCCGCGCCCGCCGGGCTGAGCTCGCCCCAAGCCCGTCCCCATCAGAACCCAACCGGGTAGGGCAAGGGCCGCCCGAGCTTGGGACTGTCCGGATTCGACCCGAGCTTCCCGTCTGCGGGGTCCGGTCGGGTGGGGCGAGGCAGTTCGTACCTGTCCGGCCTCGTTTTGTCGTTGCCCCGTCGATCCGACGCCGGCCCGATCGGTTTAGCCGCCACCTCCCGGCCCGCAAGGCCATTTCCCTTCGCTTCGGCCGGCGGCGATATGGTGTCACGAGCTGGTCGGCTTCAATCGATCGAAACACGGTTATCAATAAGCCTGGCGAGAATGCGCGCGTCCCGAGATCATTAGTCGGGAATGTGCACGCCCCGGGCGGAAAGGTCCGGAGCGCGGATGGTCGATCCCCGACTCCGCAGGACGTCAATCTCGTCGGCCTCACTCGAGCCGAAACCGAAACGGAAACGATCCGACCTCCGTCGCAATCACCGCCCGTCCTGCCGCCGCCACCGCCTCCGGCTGGCCTGCCGCCGCCGTCCGTCCTGCCGCCGCCACCGCCTCCGGCTGGCCTGCCGCCGCCGTCCGTCCTGCCGCCGCCCGTCCCGCGGCCGCCTCCGGCTGGCCTGCCGCCGCCACCGCCTCCGACTGGCCTGCCGCCGTCCGTCCTGCCGCCGCCCGTCCCGCGGCCGCCTCCGACTGGTCCGCCGCTGCCCGTCTCGCTGCCGCCCGGCCTGATTTGTGGCCGTGGGTCGGCCACCCGACCCGGAGAAGTCCTCCGCATGCACCCGGCGGCGGCTCTGACGAACCAGTCACCCGAGCGGTCCAGTCCCACAGGCCCGTCCGATGCGTGATCCCGGCCCGCAGCACCGGACACCGCACGGATGGCTTGAAGACCTGTGGCCGGCGGCTCCGCCCCCAGTGGTCGTCCCGCCGTAAGCAGCGGATTCACCGTGGACGAAGACCCGAGAACGGCCGGCGGCCGCCTCGTCACCTGGAACCTGGCCACGTTCGGCGGTTGCGGTGTGGCCGTTGGGTGCGGTGTGGCCAGCGGTTGGGCGGTGGCCCGTGGTTGCGCGGTAGCTCCGGTGTTGTGTCGGGCGGGTGCGCGGCAGTCAGCGGTCGTGCTGGTGGTTGCCGGTTTCGTCGTTTCCGCCGGTTTCGTGGTGGTCGGTGGCTTCGAGGTGGCCGGATCCGGTGTGTTTGAGGGCGCCTCGGTGGACACCTTGCCTGTGGCGGCGGCGCGGCGTAGGCGTTGAGCGTGACGCTGACGCAGGCCCCAAGCCCGATGCCGCTCATGCTCACGGCGGAAATCCTCAGCGGCCTCAGAATAATTCCGGCGCGCGCGCCGATCACGCATCGTGGCCAATTCTTTCGTGGCGAACATCTGGAGCTGCCGCATACCTAAATTGTCCCGCGCGGGAAGAATAAACTGTAAGCCCCGCCCAGAAGTTGATCATGCCAATTTACTGAAAGGTAGAGGAGAAATACGTTCAGGGACATCGCCCACGATCCGTCGGATGGATTCGTCCCGGCCGGCCGCTCGGCTTGTTGGTGGACACCTCAACTTCCTCGTGCACGGACATGGCTGAGTCCCCCAATGTCGCGATAACAGCAAGTGACGAAAGGTGGCTCATTGCCCCGCCGACAGCGCACGCTTGACTGCTGAGCCGATCCTGATCCGGCGGCACGGAACCCGCTGGACCACGCAATCCGGTGGCAAGCCGACCCGCACCGCAGCCGCGTCATACGCGGCGAGGAGTGGAAGCGGCGCGGCAGGATCCACCGCGCCCAACGGCTCAAGCCGGCGGCGTCCCCATGAGAGTTTGAACCGGCTTCCGTCACCCTCCGCTCGGCCACTACGGTGAGCGACGAGTTGTCCGCCAGAAGGGATCCAAACTGTCCGTCAGCGTGAAGCATGATGTCCGCCAAAAGGGATAATCCGGTGTCCGCTGTCACGGCTTGACGGTGTCCCTCGCAGATGTGTTCGGTCAAGGGCGCTCGTGACACACCTGGGCGCCTGCCCAAGCTCGCGGATGGTGGCGACCGGGCACCCGCCGTGCAGGGGAGTTCGCTGTGGCCGGGTGTTCCGGGGCCGGTCGAGTGCCGCCGGGCAGCGGCTGAAGCTTGCCGCCGGGCAGCGGCTGAAGCTTGCCGCCGGCCGCATCGTTCGCGGCCTGCGGCGGCCTTGCGGGACGTGGGAATGCCCGGCAGGTCAGCCCGGCGGTCGCGGCACCGGCTGGAGTCGCGGGGTGCTCGCGGGGGACGGACGGGACGGGGGATTCGCCGGTGGCGGGGAACGCCGTACCGGAGAGCTTTTAGGGTTGGGGTGTGCCTGTACCTGATTATGTGGCCCGGATGCGGGCGAAGATCGGCCGTGACCTGCTGATGCTGCCGGGTGCGAGTGCCGTGGTGACCGACGACGACGGGCGGCTGCTGCTGGTGCGGCGGGCCGACAACGGGAGGTGGTCGCTGCCGGCCGGGATGATCGATCCGGGGGAGCAGCCCGCCGAGGCCGCGCTCCGGGAGATTCTCGAGGAGACCGGGGTGGTCGCCGAGATCGTTCGGGTGGCGGGGGTGGCCACGCATCCGGTGGTCTATCCGAACGGTGACACCTGTGAGTATCTGGCGGTGTGGTTCCGCTGCCGGGCGGTCGGCGGGCAGGCGAGGGTCGGCGACGACGAGTCGCTGGAGGTGGGCTGGTTCGAGGTGGGCGCCCTGCCCGAGCTGGACGAGTGGGCGAAACTGCGGATCGACACGGCGCTCGGGCAGGACGGTCCGGCCTGGTATGCGGTTCCCGGGGAGCGGCATCCGGCTCTCAACCAGCCGGACAACATCTGAGGGCACCGGCGAGGAGCCCACGGTCCCGCGGCCGGAGCGTGGCGGCTACATCAGCTCCTTCAGGGCGGCGTCGAAGATCTCGTGATGCCGGGCCACGTCGGCGAGGGTGGTCGCCGGGCACATCAGCGCCATGTTGTGGAACGGAGTCAGCAGCACACCCCGGTTGGCCAGGTAGACGTGCAGGAAGTCCTCCAGCGCGGCGTCCGCGCTCCGGGCCGACTCGGTGCCGTTGCGCGGGGCCGGGGCGGCGAAGCGGTACTCGACCCGGGCGCCGAGGCGGCTCACCGACCAGGGCAGCCCGTGCCCTTCGATGATCTCGATGAGGCCGTCGGCGAACACCGTGGCCGTCGTGATCATGCCGGCGAACGCCTCCTCGGTGAGCACCTCGGTCAGGGTGGCGCGGGTCGCCGCCATCGACACCGGGTTGCCGGCCAGCGTGCCGCCGACCCCGCCCATGTCCACCAGGTCCAGATCTCCGCGCCCGCTGAGTGCTCCGGCGAGCTCCGCGCTCAATCCGTACGCCCCGACGGGCACCCCGCCACCGATCGCCTTCCCGATGGTCACCACGTCCGGGTCCAAGCCCCAGTACGCGGTCGCGCCGCCCGGCCCGGCCGAGAACGTGTGCGTCTCATCGTTGATCAGGTAGGTCCCGTGGCGGCGGGTCAGCTCCCGCACCCCGGCCAGGTAACCCTCCTCCGGAAGCACGATCCCGATGTTCGTCAGCGCCGGCTCCATCAGTACCGCCGCCACGTCCCCGTACGCCAGCTCCCGCTCCAGCCCGGCCAGATCGTTGAACTCGGCCACCCGGCTGGTCATCGTCACGTCCACCGGCGCGCCGACGTTGCCCTCCCGGGAGACACCCCGCCCGTCCGGGCCCACCACGATCAGCGACTCGTCCACCGAACCGTGGTAGCAGTAGCTGTTCACCAGGATCTTCGACCGGCCGGTGACCGCGCGCAGCAGCCGGATCGCCCACCGGTTGGCGTCCGTGGCGGTCAGCGCGAAACTCCACGCCGGCAGCCCGAACCGGCGGGCCAGCTCGGCGCCGGCGACCGCGGCGTCCTCGGTCGGCATCATGGTGGCCAGGCCGTCGCGGAGACGCTCGGTGACCGCGGCGACGACCGGCTCGGGGGAGTGGCCGGCCATCGCGCCGGTGTCGCCGAGGCAGAAGTCGACGAACTCGTTGCCGTCCACGTCGGTGATCCGATTGCCGCGCGCCTTGTCCAGATGGATCGGGAAACCGGCCGGCGTCTTGTTCATCCAGGTCATCGGGACGCGGCCGAACAGGTGGTCGGCGTTTCGGTACAGTGCCGCCGATCGGGGATGCCGGTCGGCGAAAGTGGTCAGCTCCCGTGCGGTGAGGTCGTGCAGGCGAGCCCGAAAGATGGAATCCGGCGACATGGCGCGACGCTACCAGGGAATCGTCACTCCGCAGACGTTCTCAACACGGTAACCGTCTTGCCGCGGCCGTCCGTCACGTACAGCCGTTTGCCGTCGGGGGACACCGCGTTGACCCGGGGACTGTCCCCGACGCCCACCGTCGACACCACCCTGCCCGAGGGCAGGTCGATCACCGAGAGGTTGTCGGAGCCCTCGTTCACCACGTACGCGTGCTGGCCGTCTCCGGAGACCATCACCGCCTGCGGCTCCCGCCCGACTTTGATCTTGTGAAGCAGTCGCTGGTCGCCGGTGTCGTACACCTCCACCGTGTCCAGGTCGTAGTTCGTCGCCACGAGCTGTCTGCCGTCCGGCGTGACCGCCAGCGCGTGCGGCGACTTGCCCACCTTGAAGTTCTTCCGCACCAGTTGGTCCGCGACGTTCACCACCGAGATCTGGCTGGACTCGTGATTGGCGGTGAACGCGGTCCGCCCGTCCGGAGTGAACACCACCCAGTGCGGGTTCGGCGGCACCGAGATCCGTGCCGCCTCGGTCAGCGACTCGTCGTCGTAGATCTCCACCCGCGCCCCGTTGTGAATCGGCAGCCAGATCCGCCCGTCCGGCGCCACCGCCGGCTCGAACGGCCGCGGCCCGGTCCGGATCGTCTTGACCAGCGACTTCTTGGCCGTGTCGATCACCGCGAGGCCATTGCCGGTGAAGTTGTTCTCGAACAGCGACACATACAGCCGGCTGCCGTCCGCCGACAACGCCAGGAACCGCGGCGTGTTCGGCACCTTCACCACACTGATCTGCTTCGACCGCACGTCGACGAAATGCACGTCCGTCGAACTCTGGTCGGCCACGTAGATCGTCCGGTTGTCCGGCGAGACGGCCACACCCTCCGGCTCCCGGCCCAGCTTGATCTGCTCCACCACCACCGGCTTCGCCAGACTCGCGGGGGCGGCCGGCTGCTGCGTCCCCGCCGGCTCGGTCGGCACGGCCCCCGGCTGCTGCGACGCCTGCTGCGTGGGGGCGGGCGTGCGCGGGGCGGCCTCCGGCTCGTCGCCGGTCAGGACGAACCGCACCCCGGCGTACGTTCCACCGGCCAGCAGAAGCAACACGACCAGAACCCCGGCCACCAGAGCCAGGCGCCTCCGCGGCGGCTCACCCCCATTCTCCGGGTACGCTCCGCCGCCGCTTCCCGGCCCGTCCCCACCCGGGTAACCCACCCCGGCCGGAACGTCGTAGCCCGCGGCGCCGGGTCCCTCGTACTGAACCCGGGCGCCGCGCTGCCCGTACCCGGCCGCTCCGGGCCGGCCGTATCCGGTCGTGCCCGGTCCGGCCGGCTGGCCGTAGCCGGTGCTGTGGGCGGCCGGTCCCTGGTCACCCGGATACGGCGTCCCCGGAGCCTGAGCGGCCCCCGGGTGCGCCTGTGCCCACGGATCGGCGCCTGGCTGTGACTGTGCCCACTGGTCGGCGGCCGGTCGCGCCTGCGCCCACTGGTCGGCGCCCGGTTGCGCCTGTGCCCACTGGTCGGCCGCCGGCCAGGGGATCGCCGGCGAGGTCGGCCAGCTGCCGGCCGGCGACGTGGGCCACCCGGACCCGGCCGCCGTGTCCGCCCCGGGCGTTCCGCCGCCCGCCGAGTCGCCGAGACCGGAGCTTGCCGCCGCGCCTCCGACCGCCGGACCTGTTGCGGACGGCCATGGCGCGGGCGTGCTTCGCTCATCCGGCCAAGCCGGTGTCGCTGTGCCCGTACCACCGGAGGCGTTCGGCCACGAACCGTCCGATTGCCGTGCCGGGGGGTTGGCGTCCGGTCCGGCGGGGTGCGGGGCCGGGGCGGTCGTCTCCGGTCCGCTCGCGATCCCGGCCGGAGTGTTCGCGTCCGGCCCGATCGGTGAGGCGGCCCATGGACGAGCCGCTGCACCGGTCTCAGTGCCGGGCCAACTGCCAGGCCGCCCCGAGTGCTCGGCCGCGGCAGCCGCGATTCCGGTGCCGGTCTCGGCTGGACCGCCGCGTCGGCTATCGGGCGTTGCCCCCGTGCCGGGCATCGCCGGACCGCCGTGCTCCGCGGCGGCAGCCACTCCCGTGCCGGGCTCTGTGAGGACACCCTGTTCCGCTGCCGTGGGTGGGCGCTGAGCTGAGGAGACAAGCCGAGGACCGGTCTCGTCGGCCGGTTGACGCTGAGCCGGAATCGAGACGCCGTTCCCGGACGGCCGCGCCGGCCCGGCCGGGCCCGCCTCCACCGGACCACGGTCACCAGCGCTCGCGAGACCGGAGTCATGCGCCTCGGCGTCGTCGTCGAGGGCCTGGTCCAACCCGTTCGCAGCCGCTCCGGGAACCGGGCCGGGCACATGTCCGGCGGTCGGCGCGGGCTCCGTGACCGGATCCGCCTCCGCGGCGCCCGTACGCGAATCGGTGGTGTCCCTGCCACCGGCGGCGGCGATGGCACCCGCCGGGGTCTCTCCGGGTTTCCGGCCGGCCGACGGCCAGAGCCCATCCGGATCCGAAGGCCGTGAACCCCAGGAGCCACCGGGGACAGGCCATCCGCCGCCGTCGAGCGCGGCGGGACGCCTGGTCAGGGCAGGGCCGGACTCCGCAGTGCTCGTCGCCGAGCCGGACCGCTGCCCGCCCGCAGCGGCGTCCCGCTCCGGAACGCCGGACCGGTCGGCATCCGGCGAGTTCGGCTCCGGTGCCCCTCCGGCTGTGTCCGCCTCCACCTTGCCGTGGACCGCATCGCTGACTTCACCGGCCACGAGAACCGGTTCGGCACTCGGCTGGACGCTGGGCGAGATGTTCTCCGGTCCCGGAGCGGAGCCGCCGGCACCGCTGTCGGCCGGATGCGGTTCGTGTTCGGCGGCCGTTCCGTCGACGGAAGTGGGCGAGCCGCCGGCCATGCCGGTTTCATCCGACTCCGCCGGCAATCCGCCCGGAACCGTTGCCGGAACGTCAGCCGGTTTGCCGGAAACAGCCGGCAGCTCGGCAGGGAACGAACCGCGTACCGTCGCTCGGGGCGCCACCAGCGGCTGGTCAGGAATGCCGGGCGGTCCGGTCTCCGGGGCGGTCGACGAGGGCTCCACGCCCGCCACGGCGTCGCTGTCCGGCGCCGATGCGGTAGCGGGGGGCTTCGTCCGTGCTTCCGCGGGCCCGGCTCCGCTCGGTTCGTTGGGCACCGGGCTCGTGACGGAGCCGCCACGTCCCTGGCCGGCCGAAGACGGATCGCCGGTCCCGCCCCAGGCCGCCGGCACGGCGGGATACCCGGCCGGGGAAGCGGTGGAACGCCCAGGCGACGGGGGTCCACTGGTAGGCGCCCACGGCGAGGTGCGCGCCGTGGTTCGCGGCTCGGCCGTGCTGTCCGAGCGCTCCTCCGCACCGGTTCCCTCGGTGGGAACCCAGGGCGAGGCTCCGGCCGTCCGTTCGTCGCCTGGTGCCGGAGTGGGCGCTTGGGCGGTGGGAACCCAGGGCGACACGCCGGAGGGCCGGATATCGGCCGGTGCCGCACCGGGTCGGGCGGTGGCGTTCCCCGCGGCCGGTGTCGTACCGGGTGGGGTGGGGGCGTTCCCGGCGGCCTGCTGAGAGCTTCGGGCCGGTGGCCCGCTCGTGGGCGACCAGGCCGGTGAACCGGAGACCGACGCCCCGCCCGGCGGCGCGGGAGTGGTGTGGCCGCCTGCCGGCCGGCCCGGCCACGGCCCGCTCTGATCCCGCGCTGCTTCTTCGCCGGGCCAGGCCGTCTCGCCGGGCCAGGCCTCGGCGGGGGTGGGCGTCTCGCCGGGCCAGGGCTGGGCGCCCGCGGCCCAGGCGGTTTCCCACGCGGCCGTCGAATGTCCCGGCCCGCCACTCGCGGGCGGTCCGGAGGGCCCGGCATCCGAGGAGGGCACGAAAGCGCCCGTGGGCGAGGAACCGACGGCCGGGGTGTAGCTCTCTTCAGGCGCGGGTGGTGCGGAGGGGACGCCGTGTGGGCCCGCGCCCGAGGTCGGAGCGCCGGGCGGAGGCGGGACGTGGGAGCCCCCGCCCGGGAGGGCCTGCGGTGTGCCGTTGCCGCGGGGGACCCAGCCGCCGGTGGCCACGTCGAAGTCCTCGGCGACCTCGCCGGTCACCGCCAGGTGGGCGGAGCCTGCCGGGCCGTCCAGAGTGATCGCGCCGTCCAAGCGGCCCACCGTGGGGAACCAGGAGACTCGCAGGACGTTGCCCTCCAGCCGGGCGTGCAGGCCGTCGACGCTGCTGGACACCGCCGACGCCGCGGTCAGCGGTGGTCCCTGGACGGCGACCTCGACGGCGAGCCGGCGGGTACCGGGGGCGACCCGGCCGAAGTCGACGACCGGTTCGGCCAGGCGGACCGAGGTGCGGCGGAGGGCGGCCGACGCGGCGGCCGCGACCCGGCCCTCACCGGTGGACAGACGGCGCAGCGACTCGCGTGCCTCGACGGCGCGGGACAGGTCGTCGCCGGCGGCCGCGACCGCGAGCTGGGCGATCTGCGCCATCTGATCGCTGCCCTGACGGCGGACCCGGGCAAGGTACGGCTGCCGGCCCGACCCGAACACCCACTGCCGGACGCTGGGGTCCCGTTCGCGCAGGTGATCGTGGAGCTCGCCGATGCCGATCCAGCCGTCCCGGTCACGGTCGGCGGCGCCGCTGGTGACACCGTCGGCGATGAGCCCGGCGAAGGTGGGCGGTTCGAGCCGGGCGGTGGCGGCGATGACGACCCTGCTCTGCCACTCGGCGGACCGTGTCGCGCGGAAGTGGTGCCCGGCGTCGACCGGGCTCCCGGTGCGACCGTCGAGCAGCACCACGGCTTGCCCGGCGCGGCTGCGCTGCATGAGGGCGGCCATCTGCGCGACGTCGATGGCGGTGTCGGCGGGCCGGCCCATCACCGTGTCGGCCGCGGCCAGATAGAGACTGCCGCCGGGCCCGGTCAGCATCACCCCGCGGAAGTAGATCAGGACGCAGTCGTCCTGCTCCCGGCCGTCGAAGATCGACTTGATCCGGGAGTACGCCTCACGCGCGCCGGGATCTCGCAGGTACGCCACGTCGAACCCGCCGAGCGCCGGCTCCCCGAGCACGTCCGCGAACGCCGGAACATCCGCCGACGGCACCGAGAACCTGCGCAACACGGGATCGTCCTGCTGCTCGACGCTAACCACTACTGCCAGTCGTCGCCCGCTCATCGAATGCATCACCCGTCATCCATGGTGCGATGCCGAGGCGCGACACGAAACCCCGAGATGACTACGAACAGCGTCGATCCGGCGACACAGCGTTTTTGATCTCGGTGGGGAGGGTCCGGGCGGGCTGTTCCGCGGCGGCCGCCCGCATAGCGATCCACCAGCGATGATGTTGCCGAACCGCGGGGCTGCCGAAGACGTGGAAAGGCGTCGATTCATCGTGCGCCCACGAATGTGCCGAAGTCACGGAAAGTTTGACGGATTCACCGGATCCAGTGGTTCTAACATGATCGGATGTCAGATCTCTCCGGTGCGTTCGAGTTGCGTTCCGTGACACCACCGACCGTCGAGGTCGATTTCGGGGCGGGTCCGCACGCGATGGTCGCCTCGATGACCGTACTCAATCTGACGGGCCGCGTGCCGGTGGACGGCCCGGTCGACTTCACCGCGCTGGACGCCTTCCCGCAGAGCAAGAACATCCTGTGGTCCGGAACGGACCGGGGTCTCGGCGAGGCCCTCCGCACCCGCCCGCGGATCCGCTTCCTCGAGTGGCGCGATCCGGTCGGCGACATCGACCTCACCGGCACCGCGGTCGGCACGCTGCGTGTCCTCGGCTGCGGCGAGCTGCGCAGCCTCCGGCTGCCGGTCATGGAGACGCTTCTGCTGTCCGGCCCGTCGCGCTCGCTGCGGGTCGAGCTTCCCGATGCCGGGTACGGGCTGGACCTGCGTCTGTTCCCCGAGAACCCCGACGTGCGGGTCCCCGAGGGCCTCCACCGGGTGCGCGACCTCTGGCTGCGGGTGGGCGCCGAGGTCTCCGCGTCGGTGCTCGCCGCCCTACCGGAGCTGGAGAAGCTCCGGCTCGACTTCGAGGATCCTCCAGGCAGGCTGACCGAGCCCGGGGCGCTGGCCGCCTGCCCGCGCCTGCACACGATCTCGCTGGCCGGCGCCTATGCCCTGGGCGCGGACGACCTCCCGGACCTGCCGGGGTTGCGTCTGCTCGAACTGCACGGCGTCCGGCGGAGCCTGGCCAAGGCGGTGCGCGACCGCTACCGGGGCACGGCCGTCCGGGTGCACCTGGAGGGCAAGGTCTCCGACGCCTGGCTGGACCGGAACCTGAACAACCCCTTCCGGAACTGGCGGGAGGAGTCCGAGGCGGCCGCCGAGGAGGCCGGTTTGGCCTACGCGCGGGCGCGCGCGGCGGCCGAGGGCGTCACCCCGTCGACGCCGGACCGTCTCCCGCGAGCCGAGCGTGCGCTCCGCCGGTTCGTCGCCGACCTCAACGGCATAGATCAACGGTACGGGGTGATCGAGACCAGCGAACGGGAAGAGGCATGGGAGGTCTACCGGGGATTGGCCGACCTCTTCCACCTTCCGCCGGGCGGGGAACCCTCCGGGTGGTTCGACGAGGACCGCACGTTCTGAACCCGCAACCCGATTGAACCTGCCCGCCGCTAAGCGCCGCCCGTCCTCATCCGATCCTGGTGCTGTCCGGCCCGGCCGGGTGCTCTCACCGGGGGCCGGCGCGGCGTCAGACCGTGATGTCGATGAAGCGGCCGCTGCGCTGGAAACGGGCGAGTTCGGCCGCGCGGGCCGCCTCGACCCGGACCACCTCGTGTTCGGCGTTCGCGACGGCGGCGCGGGACGAGGTGACGACGCCGGGGGAGGACTGGGTCGGCATCAGGTCCGCGGCGAGCTTGGACCGGGCCTCGGCGAGACGGTTCCAGGCCGCGTAGCTGTTCCAGGCGGAGAGTGAAGCGGCGCCGACGTTCATCGTGATCTCCTGACGTTGCCATGGCCTTGCTGGACGGCCGGATACATCGGCGGGCCGCTCCTGGGATGCAACTTTTTGCCGGAGAGATTCTCGGCGACCTGAACTGCGGCAGACAGGCGTGTCCCGGGGCCGGGACACGCCTGTTCTCTTCTCAGCTGTTCGCGCCGGCCATCTCGCGAGCACGATCCGGCCACGAGGCCAGGCTCGCCGAGCCGCGCATTCCGGCCGCGTTGATCGCCTGCTTGAGGCTGGTCACGTCGGAGTCGGCCAGCTTCGCGTACGTGGTGATGCCGGCCGCGGCGAGCGCGATGGCCACCTTCGGGCCGATGCCCGCGATCTTCGTGAGGTCGTCCGGCTGGTCGACCGGGGCGGGCGTGCCCACCAGATCCGGCTCGGCCGTGATGACGGCCTGCGCCGGGATGACCGGCTCGGGCGCGGCGACGGGCTCCGGGGCAGCAACCGGCTCAGGCGCCGCGACGGGCTCCGGGGCGGCGACGGGCTCCGGGGCGGCGACGGGCTCGGGCGCCGCGACGGGCTCCGGGGCGGCGACGGGCTCCGGGGCGGCGACGGGCTCCAGGGCGGGCTCGACGATCGGTTCTGTGGCGGCGACCGGCTCGGCAACCAGCTCCGGCTCGGCGGCGATGGGCTCCGGTTCGGTCACCGGCTCGGGCTCGGCGGCGATGGGCTCGTCCGCGGGAGTGGGTTCCGTGGCTTTCTCGGCGGGCTCTGGCACGGCGATGGCAACGGGCTCGGTCACCGGCTCCAGCTCGGCCACCGGCTCGGGCTCGGTGATGGTCTCGGCCACCGGTTCGGGCTCGGTCACCGGCTCGGGCTCGGTGATGGTCTCGGCCACCGGTTCGGGCTCGGTCACCGGCTCGGGCTCGGTGATGGTCTCGGCCACCGGTTCGGGCTCGGG
>NZ_JBFAMR010000063.1:0-1387 GCF_040656595.1 Actinoplanes sp. NPDC049802 | reverse complement strand
GTGATGGGCTCGGTCTCGGCCACCGGCTCCGGCTCGGTGACGGGCTCGGGCTCGTCCGCCGGAGCGGGCTCCGTGGCCTTTTCGGCGGGCTCGGCGATGGCGACGGTCTCGGCCACCGCCGCCTCGTCCGAGGCCTTCTCAGCAGCCGGCTCCGCGACGGCCTCGGGCTCGACGGTGATCGGCTCGACGGTGATCGGCTCGGTGGCCGGTTCGGTCGTGATCTCGGGCTCGGCGGCGGCGACGGGCTCGGTCACGGAGGGCGGCGCGGAGTCGTCGTCGGCGTCCGGCGTCGCGACGACCGCGGGTGCGACCACCGTGGCCTCGGGCGAGGACGAGGACGAAGCCGACGGCGGGGCGGGGGTCGAGGACGGGGCCGGGGTCGGGGTCGACGCAGCTGGGGCGGTGGCGCCGGAGCTGCGGCCCCAGACCAGCCAGCCGCCTATCACGCCGATCGCGAGCCCGGCAGCAAGGTAGAGGAATGGTGCCATATCGGGCCTCCGGACAGGAGATGGAGGTGCATGTGGTAGCGGGCAGCTTCGCACATCGCTTTGAGCTGCCACGACGAGGGTGTCGACCAGCGTCGAACACCCGCCACCTGCGGCGTCCGAGGATTTCCACCCGGTTACGCCGACCGGGCGACCCCGCCCGGTCATCGAGAAACCTCCGTGGAAACCTCCGGCTTTAGCCGTGGGGAGGAATCGGATTGCCTGCGGAGCAGGTCAGGGATGGCCCATTCGCCGTCAGGGTGGATGGGTGTCTGGTCAGACGTTGCGCTGGTTCTCGACATACCTCTTCACGATCTTCGGGGTTGCGCCGCCGATGGTGGCGACGAGGTACGAGTTGGTCCACAGGGTCGGCATTCGGGATTTCAGGTGGGGGAGTTCGGTGTGCGGCAGCCGGGAGGACCGGCCTTTGATCTGCTTGACGAGGCGGTGGGTGCCGTACTGCGGGTCGGCGGTGACCGGTGGGTGTACGTGGTCGGGCATGGTGTCCGATTCCGGGCGGGGAGTGCCGCGTTCGGCGTGTGCCTGGCGGAGGATGTTTTCGACCCGGGTGCCGGTGTCGCCGGTGAGGGCGTCGCGGCGGTACCTCGCTCGGGCGGTGCACGATGGCGTCGGGTTGTCTCTCGCCAGGTTCGCGAGAGACAGGGTGTCGTATGTACAGTGTCTGGTGTGGTGGAGACGGTGCGTTACACCTACCGGCTGCGGCCCGGCCGCCTGGCGGAGGCGGCACTGCTGGCCGAGTGGTCGCGCTGCCGCTGGCTGTGGAACGAGGCCGTGCACCAGCAGCGCTCCGGTCGCAAGCCGACGTTCGGCAGACTGTCGAAGCTGCTGACCGAGGCCCGCGCCCGGATGGGCTGGCTGCGCGAGGGTTCCCAGGTCGCCCA
>NZ_JBFAMR010000062.1:0-52436 GCF_040656595.1 Actinoplanes sp. NPDC049802 | reverse complement strand
GGCGTCGAACGCCGGCGAGGCGGCGGCGAGGACCGTACGACGAACGGGGCGGCCTCCGCAGAGGCCGCCCCGTTCGTCGTACGTCAGTGTCAGCTGTCCTTGTTCACCAGACTCGGGTTGTCGAGCAGGAACTGCGCTACCCGGTCGTCCTTGACCGCCTGGAAGAACGCGTCGGCCGTGGCCGCCGGGCGGAACTCCTCGCCCAGGTAGTCGCCGTCCGACGCGTACTTCCCGCCGCCGGGCAGCTTGATCGTGGTCATGTCGTCGACGTTCAGTCCCTTGAGCGCGACCGCCCACTCGATCGGGCTGTTGCCGCCGCCCGCGAAGGTCAGCGACTCGCCGGCCGCGTCCAGGATCTTCGTCATCTTGTTGACGTCGGTGATGACGTCCTTGCTCATCGCCTCTTTGGCCATGGCCTTGATGAACTGCTGCTGGTGCCGCTGCCGGTCGTAGTCGGTCATCGGGACGCCGGCGTAGGGGTAGCGCTGCCGCACGTAGTCGAGCGCCTGCCACGGCTGGAGCCGGACCGGTTTGGTGCTCTTCTTGTAGTACGCCTGCGGCCCGATGTACGGATGCGGGCAGTCACTGGTGACCGGGCACCTCGAACTGCGCGGGCGCGGCTTGCCGTCGGGCGCCAGGTGCTCCGACTTCACGTCCATGTCGATGACCATGGAGACGCCGCCGAGCGCCTCGACCATCTTCTTGAAGCCGCCGAAGTTGATGATCGCCGCGGCGTCGAACTCCTCGATGCCGGTGTAGTTGCGCACCGTCTTGGAGAGCAGCTGGAAGCCGTTCCTCACGTTGATCTTGCCGTTGACCTGGCTGCCCAGCGCCATCGCTGAGTTGATCTTCCCGGTGTGCGCCCGGACGCCGGACTTTGCGTCGGCCGGGATGTCCACGTACAGGTCACGGGGCATGGAGAACAGGTAGGCCGTGCTCATGTCCGCGGGGATGTGCGCGATCAGGATCGAGTCGGACAGCGGCGGCGTGGTCGACTTCCGCGGGTCGATGCCGACCAGCAGGATCGTCAGCGGGCCCTTGATCTCCTTGTCGCCCGAATCGGCCCGGGCCGCCCCGTTCTCCAGCAGGGAGTCGTCGGTGATGCCGCCGGTGTACTTGGCGACCAGGGCCTGGCCGGTGACCATTGCCCCTCCGCTGACGACCATGAGCGCACAGCCGACACCGGCACTGAGCCGCGCCCACAGAGGCGTGCGGCGCTTCGCGGACTTAGGCAACCCTGTCTCCAACCTCGATGCGGGCGATGCGGCGGGTGACACCTTATCTGAGAAGGTCCACGGTCCGACTCGGTCGAAGGTTCATCGTGTCGGCTGAGCGTTTCCTGTTATCCGGGGTTCCGGAACCCGTCTCCAAATGGGGTTTGTTCACGACGGTGGAGACCATGTCCGCAACCTCCGCTGGCGGGGCTCCAGGTAGGTCGTGAACAAACCCCATTGACCGATGACAGTCGAACTTTAAAGACTGTTATGAATAACGGTTCCCTCTCCCCCGGAGGATCCCCATGCGGAAACTACGAGCACTGCTCGGCGCGGCGACCGTCGCGCTCACCCTCGCCGGAGCCCTGACCATCTCCTCCCGCGACGACACCGCGGACGCCGCGATCGGCCCCGTGACCTGGTCGGACGAGTTCAACGGCGCGGCCGGCGCGGCCATCGACGGCTCGCGGTGGAACTTCGACGTCGGCGGTGGCGGCTTCGGCAACAGCGAACTGCAGTACTACACCAACTCCACGAACAACGTGCGCCAGGACGGCCAGGGCCACCTGGCGATCACCGCACGCAAGGAGAACCCGGCCAACTATCAGTGCTGGTACGGCACCTGTCAGTACACGTCGGGCCGGATCCTCACGTCCGGAAAGTTCACGCAGCGGTACGGCCGGTTCGAGGCCGGTATCAAGGTCCCGAAGGGACAGGGCATCTGGCCGGCGTTCTGGATGCTCGGCGACAACATGGGCAGCGTCGGCTGGCCGCAGTCCGGCGAGATCGACATCATGGAGAACGTCGGCAAGGAGCCGAACAAGCTCTACGGCACCATCCACGGGCCCGGCTACTCCGGCGGCAGCTCGATCGGTGGCAGCCGCACACTGGGCGCGCCGCTCGGCGACGCGTTCCACTCGTACGCGGTCGAATGGTCCCCGAACCTGATCGTCTGGTACCTGGACGGCAGTGAGTACTTCCGCGTCACCCCGGCCTCGCTCGGCGGCCGCCAGTGGGTCTTCGACCACCCGTTCTTCATGATCCTGAACGTGGCGGTCGGCGGAACCTGGCCGGGCAGCCCGGACGCCACCACCTCGTTCCCGCAGACCATGCTCGTCGACTACGTGCGCGTCTCCGCCTGGAACGAGTCGACCACCCCGCCGGCCACCGGAAACGCGCTGAAGAGCAACTTCAACGGCCGCTGCATCGACATCCCCGGCGCCAACGCCGTCGACGGCGCGCGGCTGCAGATGTACGACTGCAACGGCTCCGCCGCCCAGAAGTGGACCTTCAACAGCGACGGCACCCTGCGCGCCATGGGCAAGTGCATGGACCCGGCCGGCGGCGCGCTGGCCAACGGCACCCCGATCCAGCTCGTCACCTGCAACGGCAACCCGGTGCAGCGGTTCACCCTGTCGGCCGCCGGTGACCTGGTGAACGTCTCGGCGAACCGGTGCGTCGACATCACCGGCTGGAACAACGCCAACGGCGCCCCGCTCCAGCTCTGGGACTGCGGCGGCACCGCCAACCAGAAGTGGACCAAGGCCTGACCCACGCGCGGCGGGAGACCGGAACGCCGGTCTCCCGCCGCCGGGTCAGAGTCGCCCGGCGCGGTTACGGTCCAGGCGGCGCCGCAGCAGGGTCTGCCGGGCGTCGGTCAGGGTGGACAGCACCGCGTCGTCCAGCCCGTCCACCGCCTTGGCCAGCCGCCGATCCGTCTCCTCGACGAGCAGGCTGTCCTTGTCGGGGTCGGTGGACCGCGCGATACCGTCCAAACTGTCCAGCGCGTCGGCCAGCTCGTCGGCGACGAAGACACGCAGCCGGGCGACCTCGCTCGGCACCAGCTCCAGAACGCCGCCGCCGAAACTGCGGCCCTCGATCTCGGCGCTCAGGATGGTCAGCGAGTTGTGGAACGACGCCGCCACGGCACGGCCCCTTCCCGCGTACGCCGGAGCGAGACGGCCCTGGTAGATAGTGTCGGTGGTGAGCGCCGCGACCGAGTTCAGCACGACGCGGGGAAACCGGTGCGACCGTTTGGACAGCAGCAGGTCGGCGGGCGCGACCACGGGGACGCGATACCACGGCGTACGGATCCGGCATTTGTACCGCTCGTGCAGCCCGTCCCGTTCGCCGCGGGCCAGGTAGTCGAGGGCGCGCGGCGTCGGTCGCGGGGCGGTCGCCGCGAAGTCCAGCAGGTGGCCCTTGCCGCCACCCCGGCGGATCCGGTCGTGGTCGCGCCGGGTGAAGACCAGGCCGGGGGCGTTCCGGATCCGTGGCAGCAGCGGCCGGGCCCAGCGGGCCAGCCCGTACTCCTCGATGGTCGCGTCGTCGACGGAGAAGAAGTCGTTCGCGCCGGTCACGATGGTGACGCCGAACCGCACCGCGCTGCCCAGCCGGACGCAGCCCGGCAGATCCGACGCCGTGGCATACGCCTCCACCTGCGCCGGGGTCAGCAGGAACGCGGTCCAGGTGGGCGCACCCGGCCGGACCGTGTGACGCCAGGCCGGCCGGTCCGCGACGTGGTCGAAGACGCACAGCTCCGACCGGCCGCCCGGATTGTCGCGCCGGATTCCACTGAGGACCACCACCTCCTGGAGCACGCTCGGGAAGGAACCCGGCGGGAAGAGGTCGATCCGCAGCTCGGTCGCATGGTGGAGCAGCCGGTCCCGGACCATCGAGGCGGAGACCCCGGTCAGGAACTCGGCGGGCAGGATGAAGGCGAACGCGCCACCGTCACGCAGGCAGTCGATCGCCTTGAGCAGGATCGGGATCCACAGGTTGGACACCCCGGCCAGGGGAACACCGAGCCGCGCCGCGAGATGCTCCGCCTTGCGCCGTTCCGCGCCGTCGACGAACTGGAACCGCACATACGGCGGATTCCCCACCACGGCGTCGAACCGCGGCCCGGCCGGCACGTCCTCGTCCAGGAAGCTGCCGTGCCGTACCCGCACGTGATCGCCGAGGACTGTGGCGGCATCCCGGCACGCGGCCGCCTCCGGCTCCAGGATCTCCACGGCGAGCAGCTCGCCGACCCGGTCGCCGAGCGGATGGCCGGCGATGCCGCGCAGGAACGCCCCGTCGCCGGCGCTCGGCTCCAGGACCCGCAGCGAGCCCGAGCCGCCCAGCAGCGCGGCGATCCGGTCCAGACAGACCCGGACCAGGCCGGGTGGGGAGTAGAAGCCGCCCCGCAACTTGTCGGCGGAGACCTCACCGGCCGATTTCACTGGCCGCCCCAGACTTCGGCCACGGATGGAACATCGGCTGGCAGGCCGCCCGGCGCGGCTCCTCGATCACGCGATCGATGATACGGCCGTGCGCGAACCGTAAGCCGTCACCGTCCGTAAGATGCCTTGGGTCGCCGATCGGTGGCCGTACCCGGGGCGGCGGAGGGAAGCACTGTGACGGCATCGCTGGCCGAGCGGCGACAGGCCGGTCTGACCGCGCTCTACCTTGGCGTCTTCGCGATGATCTGGTTCAGCGTGCCGGACAACCAGCCGCCTCTGGGCAGTTACCTCATGGTGGGCAGCCTGCTCGCGATCCTGGTGGCCGGCATCGGCGCGCTGCTGGTGTTGCGGGTCCACCGGGCGGGCCCGGTGGAGCGGAACGCGGTCACCGACCGCAGATATCTGGCCGTTCTCGCCGGGGAGCTGGCGGCGGCCGGGTTCGGGGCCGTGCTGCTCGCCGTCACCCACCGGTCCGAGTTCATCGTGGTGCTGGTCGGCGCGATCGTCGGCCTGCACTTCCTGCCGCTCGCGCCGCTGCTGAGGGATCCCGCCCTGCGGGTGATCGGCGGCGCGGTGTGCCTGGCCGCGCTGGCCGGTCTGATCACCGGGCTGATGTCGGACGTGCCGCCGGCCCGGGTGACCGCCTCCGGGATCGGGGTGCTGCTCCTCGGCTACGCCATCGGAGCGCTGATCCGGATCTTCGTGGGACGGCCCGGCCGGTGAGACCGGGCCGCCTCCAAGATCAACCGATGGCGTACGCCCGGAGGACGGTCACCTCGGTGTAGCCGCCGTTGGGGCAGGTGTGGTGCTTTTGTCCCTCGCGTACCGAAATTGGTTTTGTAAGGTCCGGTTTCTGCCGATCGGGCGGTAGGCTCCGGGTCCTGTGGACAGCCTGAGGCGGGACGGTGTGGACCCGGCGGCGCGCGACGCCGCCCGGCTCGCCGAGTTGTTTCCCATGGCCGTCACCGAGGTGCTCGGCGCGGACGGTGAGCCGGTCCGGGCCATCGACTTCGATCAGCTGCGGCGATGGCTCGGCGACCATGTGGTCGAGGGCGAACGGGAGCGTTACCGGCTGGACTGGCCCGGCAAACGGCGGGCGCAACGCGAAGCGCGTGCACCGGCATCCGGAACGTTGCGTCCGTCCAGGTCGGAGTCGGTGGATTTCGACACCACCGGCCATCTGTTCATTGAGGGCGACAACCTCGACGTGCTGCGGCTGCTGCAGGAGCCGTTCCTCGGGCGGATCAAGCTGATCTACATCGACCCGCCCTACAACACCGGCAACGACTTCATCTACGACGACGACTTCTCACAGACCCGGGCCGGCTACCTGGCCGGATCCGGGCAGATCGGCGCGGGCGGTGTGCCGCTGGTCGTCAACCCCGAGTGGGGCGGCCGCTTCCACTCGAACTGGCTGACCATGATGTACCCGCGACTGGCCCTGGCCCGCAACCTGCTGGCCGACGACGGGGTCGTGTTCATCTCGATCGACGACCACGAGATCGACAACCTCAAGAAGATCGGCACGGAGATCTTCGGCGAGCAGAACTTCGTCGCGCAGATCATCTGGCAGAAGGTGTACGCCCCGAAGAACTCGGCCCGCTGGTTCTCCTCCGACCACGACTACATCCTGGTCTTCGCCCGGAACCGGGAACGCTGGCGGCCCCGCCCGCTGGCCCGGACCGCCGCGATGGAGGCCCGCTACCGCAACCTCGACGACGACCCGCGCGGCCCGTGGAAGGCCGAGAACATGTCGGCCCGCAACCGGTACGACGCCGGCGTCTACCCGATCACCACACCGTCCGGCCGGGTCATCGACGGGCCGCCCCGGGGCAGCTACTGGCGCATCTCCAAGCAGCGGTTCGACGAGCTGGACGCGGACGGGCGGATCTGGTGGGGCGTGGACGGCGACAACGCGCCCGCGGTCAAACGGTTCCTCTCCGAGGTGTCGGCCGGGCGGACCCCGCAGACCCTGTGGCCGTACGACGAGGTCGGCCACACCCAGGACGCGAAACGGGCACTGCTGCGCCACGTCCCCTTCGAGCACACCGCGAACGTCCTCAACTCGGTCAAGCCGGTCGAGCTGATCCGGCGCATCCTGCAACTGGCCGGCGACCCGGGCGACGGCGACATCGTCCTCGACTTCTTCAGCGGCAGCGCCACCACCGCCCACGCCGTCCTGGAGCAGAACCTGGCGGACGGCGGAAACCGGCGGTTCATCAGCGTGCAGATCCCGGAGCCGCTGCCGGTCGCCGAGTCCGGACTCCGGTCGATCTTCGAGATCGGCCTGACCCGGGTACGCAACGTGGCCGCCGAGATCCGTGCCCGGAACCCGGCGGCGGCGCTCGACCTCGGGTTCCGGGTGCTGCGGTGGGACTCGTCCAACCTCACCGACGCCCGGGTACCGCCGGAGACCCTCGAACAGGCCGGCCTCGGCGCGCACGCGGACCGGGTCAAACCCGGGCGCAGCGGGGAGGACCTGCTTTTTCAGGTGCTGCTGGAGTGGGGTCTCGACCCGGCCACACCGATCACCGTGATGCCGGCCGACGGTCACGAGATCCTGATCGCCGGTGACCTGGCCGCCTGCTTCGACGCCACGGTCAGCCCGGCCGTGGTGCGGGCGGTGGCCGGGCGGCGGCCCCGGTGGGCGTGCTTCCGGGACTCGGCGTTCGCCCGTGACGCCGACCGGATCAACGCCGAGCAGGTGTTCGCCGAGGTGTCGCCGGCCACCCACGTGAAGGTTCTGTGAGCGGTGCGGCTCCAGTTCAAGGTGCAGGCGTACCAGACCGAGGCGGTGGCGGCCGTGGCCGACTGCTTCGCCGGGCAGCCGCGACGTGATCCGGGCAGCCGCAACGCGCCGCTGGAACTGGGACCGGCGGGGCTGCTCGCGAACATCCGGGCCGTTCAGGAACGGGCCGGGCTGCCGCTGTCCACGGCGCTCGCGAGCAGCGACTCGGCGCCGGAGGGCACCCCGAATCTGGACGTCGAGATGGAGACCGGCACCGGCAAGACGTACGTCTACATCAAGACGATCATGGAGTTGAACCGGCGGTACGGCTGGACGAAGTTCATCGTGGTGGTGCCCGGCGTGGCGATCCGTGAAGGGGTGCGCAGGTCGTTCGAGGTCACGGCGGGGCACTTCCAGCAGGCGTACGGGACTCGGCCGCGGCATTTCGTGTACGACTCCACCGACCTGCACGAACTGGAACGGTTCCGGGACGGCGCCGGGGTGCAGGTCATGATCATCAACATTCAGGCGTTCAACTCGGCGGCCCGCGACAACCGGCGCATCTACGAGGAGCTGGACGGATTCCAGTCGCGGCGGCCGATCGACGTGATCAGCGCGGCCCGGCCGGTCGTGATCATCGACGAGCCGCAGCGGATCGGCGGGGCCCGTGCGCTCGCGTCGCTGAGCCGGTTCGATCCGCTCATGGTGCTCCGCTACTCGGCCACCCATCGGGTCACGCACGATCTGGTGCACCGGCTGGACGCGCGGGAGGCGTACCGGGAGAGGCTGGTCAAGAAGATCACCGTGATCGGCGTCGAGACGCCCGCGTCGGCGCCGGTCACCGCGAAACGGCGGGTGCAGATCCGCGAGGTGATCCGGGCCCACCTCGACAAGGAGCGGGAACTGCACACCCGCGGGATCAAGGTGCTGTCCCTGCTCTTCATCGACCAGGTCAGCCGGTACCGGGACTACTCGGTCGACGACGAGCTGGGGGAATACGCCCGGATCTTCGTCGAGGAGTACCGGAACCTGGTCGCCGCCGAGACCGACGACGGCTACCGGCGTCACCTCGCCGGCATCCCGGTCGAGCGGACCCATCAGGGCTACTTCGCGATCGACCGGCGGACCCGGCGGCTGGTCGACCCGGCGTCCTCCGACGTCGACGCCTACCACCTGATCCTCCGGGACCGGGAGCGGCTGCTGTCGCCGGAGGAGCCGGTGCGGTTCATCTTCTCCCACTCCGCGCTGCGCGAGGGGTGGGACAACCCCAACGTCTTCGTCATGGGCATGCTCAAGAGCAGCGACAACACGGTGTCCCGCCGGCAGGAGGTGGGGCGGGGGCTGCGGCTCGCCGTCGACCGCAACGGTGCGCGGATGGACGATCCGGCCATCGTGCACGAGATCAACGAACTGACCGTGGTGACCGACGAGTCCTATGCGTCCTTCGTGGCCGGATTGCAGAAGGAGACCGGATTCGGGGTGGTGGCCGACGGGCGGCGGCTCACCCGGTTGTCCCGCAACGCCAACTTCGACCGGCCGGAATTCCGGGCCGCGGTGGAGAGGATCAACCGGCGGGCGGTCTACCGGGTCGATTTCGACTCCGCCGAGCTGATCACCCGGTGTGTGGCCGCGCTCGACGCCCACCTGGTCGTCGAACCCCTGAGGATCGTCGTGGAGAAGGACGGCGAAAGAAGGGCATACCAGGTCGACGGCGGGCCGAGGGATCTTCTCGGCGAGATCGCTGGGCGTACCCGGCTCACCCGGCGGACGATCGCGGCGATCCTGGCACGGGTGGCCGCCGGCACCTTCGCCCGGTACCGCGACGACCCGGCACGCTTCGCGGTCGTCGCCGCCGACCTGATGAACCGGGTGAAGTCCGGCCTGGTGGTGGAGAACCTGAGCTACGACATCCTCCCCGGCCGCCCCGAGATCTTCACCGAGATCCGTCCCCGGATCGACCTCGCCGGAGCCGGCCCCAAGCTGGCCAAGAACGTCTACGACCACGCCACCACCGACGCCGCCCTGGTCCGCCACCTGGAGGCCCGAGCGGACGTGCTCGTCTACGCGAGGCTTCCCGGTGACTACGTCGTCCCCACTCCCGCCGGCGACTACCACCCCGGCTGGCTGATGGTCCTCGGCGACGGATGCATGGTGATCGCGGCGGGCGGCGACGACGACCCGGCGCGGATCGAATGCGCCCGGCGGTTCTTCGCCGCCCTGGGCGTGCCGTTCAGCGTCGGCGTCTGGGAACCGGCCGGGGATTCCGCAACAACCCCCGGCCGGCCCGCCTCATCGTAAGGAGCGACATGGTCCTCCGGGACGTTCCGGCCACGGTTCTTCCCGCCGCCCCCGGCCGACCGGCCCGGATCGGTGCCACTCGACCCGGGCGTCTTGTTCCGCGGATTCCGATTCGTCCGTCGCGGGTTGTCCCGCAAGCGGCCGAAGAACGGCCCGAGAGGCTGGACCCGACCGCCACTGAATGGAGATGATCGAGACGACATCGGAGTCGTGTCGCGTACCCATGCCTGCTTCCGCGCCGCAGTTTCGATGATCAGGAAGGACGAGCCGAGATGACCGACTTCTCCACCCGCCTCCGCCGCGCCACCATGGTCGAGCACCGTGAAGCCGAAACCCGCAGCTTCATCTCCCGCCTGATGGCCGGCTCCGTGCCGATGGCCGGTTACGCCGCCTTGACCGCCCAATACCTGACCATCTACCGCGAATTGGAAGCCGCCGCCGACCGGATGCGCGCCACCTCAGCGGTCGCGGGGTTCGCCGACCCCGCCCTGACCCGGGTGCCGTCGCTGGAGGCGGATCTGGCCCACCTGTACGGCCCGGACTGGCCGTCGGCCGTCACCGTCCTCGACTCCACCCGCCGCTACGCCGACCGCCTCCGCACGTACGCGGCCACCTCGCCCACCCACTTCATCGCCCACCACTACGTCCGCTACCTGGGCGACCTCAGCGGCGGCCAGATGATCGGCCGCACCCTGGCCAACCGCTACGGCCTCGACGACGCCGGAACGTCGTTCTACCGCTTCGAGCGGATCCCCGACCCGCGCGCCTACAAGATCGCCTACCGGGCGAGGCTCGACGCCCTCGCCCTGCCCGAGGAGCAGGCCGAGATCACGATCGCCGAAGCCCAGCTGGCCTTCCGCTGCAACGCCGAGGTCTTCGTCGAGCTGGGCGCCCACTACCCGGAGAACCCGGAGGACCTGGCACCCGCCGCCTGACAGCCGGCCGGGCCCTCGAAAGCTGGGTCGTGTCGCGCGTGGGAGCGAGACGCGCTCCCACGCGACAGAACCCGGACCCGGAAGCCCGTCACGGCCTGGTCAGCTCCTCCAGGTCGCGGAGGATCTCGGAGGCGGCGACCGGATCGAGGGCACCGAGCGGGACACGGCCGTCCGGGCGCCGGCCATGACCTCTGCCGTCGTGCAGGAACACACTGGTCAGCTTCTGCTCCGAATCGAGGTCCGGGTAGCCGATGGCGATGCCCGGCTCGATCTCCACGGCGATCTCCCGGCCCGGCTCCAGCCGGAACTCCATCCGGCCCTGCACGCCCGCGTCCCGTGGAGTCTCGCGCCGCCAGCCGCGGCGCTCCAGGCTCAGCAGGCGGGTCGTCGGCACCATGACGCCCTCGAAACGAGACAGCACACTCACCGCACGCTCGTGTTCCGCCAGAGTGAAGACCGGCCGCCCCAACTGCGGGAACGGCTGGAGGATCTCGTAGTCGGCGAACACCTCCGCCCAGGCCGCGACCTGGTCACCCAGGTGCACCGGATGGGCGAGCCCCACCACCGCGTCGTCCGGCAGCGCCGTCTCCTCGTCGTCCACCGTGGACGCGGTACGGTCCTCGGCGACGCGGAACGCGGTGACCGTGTCGCCGTCGAAACGAGCCCAGACCAGGCGGCGGACGATGTGCCAGAGCAGCGGATGACCGACCAGGAAGACGCGGAACTCCGCGCCGGACCAGCGGCGGTTGCCGACCATCGCCTGCTCCAGATGACGGACCTGATCGGCGGCGACGGTACGGACGTCCTTCTTCAAGACGGCGAACCGCTGATAGGCCGCCGCCGCCCGCACCGCGTCGTCACGGACACCGGGCTTGGGCAGCGCCGCGAGCCGCTTGCCACCGGAATCGGCGACGAACGGCCGGAGCAGCTCGTCGAAGCCGACCACGAACCGCCGGGGACCGTAGTCGAGGACCAGGCTGCCGTCCGCCTCCAGGCCGAAATCGGGCACCAGACGGTCGGCCAGCTGCTCGGCGCTCAGCCCGAGCCGAATCGCGACCCGCTCGATCATCTGCCCGGCGGCGTTCTTCAAACCGGTGAACTTCGACCGCTGGGCGATGCTGTGCAGGTGCATGAGCGCCACATCGGTGCCGATCGACGCCAGCACGCCCAGCCCGGCGACAGCCCTGTTGTGCCCGCTCTCCCCAGGCCACACCAGGATCAGCGGGGTGAGCCGGCGGACCGTGTCGTCGTCGCCGAGCAGCCCCAGCGCGTCGAGCGCCCAGGTCTCCCGGTACGCCGCGCCGGCCGCCCGCCACTGCTCGAAAAGGCTCCACCCGAAAGCGGCGAGACTCGACGGCTCGCAGGCCTCCCGAACCGACTCCCAACCCGGGTAAGCCGTGCCGGGCGGCGACATCGCCAGCAGCACCACCAGGTTGATCACCGCCTCGTCGGGCAGCGCGCCCGAACCGTCACGCAGCAGCACCGGGTCGAGCAGGGCCGGCGACGCCCACGCCGGAGCGTCCGGCACCGGAACCGGCTCGACGGCCGCGGGATCGGTGTCCAGCAGAACGCCGATCGCGGCGACGGCGTCCGCCCCGTACCCCTCGGCGGCTTTCCGCACCGTCTCGGCGTGACCCTCGGCAGCCAGCGCGAGCAACGCGGCCTCGGACTGTCGCCGAGCCTTGCCGATCTTGCCGAGAGCCGGCGGGATCAACGCCCGGGACGCCTCGGCCGGATGCCGGAGCAGCCACTCCATCGCCTCCGGGCGAAGACTCTTGAGGCGGCTCAGACAATCCGCCATCAGCACGGCGATCCGCGGTGACGAGAACGGCATCAGCATCGGCGCCATCTCCTCCATCGACCGCCGGGCCAGCCGGACGATCGACGGCAGCGCCGCCACCTCGAAACGGGCGGCCATCGGCATGAGGCAGCGGCCGTTCGGCTCGACGGCGACCCACTCGGCCAACGTGGTGCGGGCGATCTCCTCGGGCTGATCGCGGAAGAACAGGCCAACCAGGCGCATCGGCAGCCGGTTGGCGAGCAGGGCCAGACGCTGATGCTGCGGCTCCCACTGCGAGTCATCGCCGTCGAACCGGTGGATCGGGGTGTCGGCCCACCGCTCGCGCTCACCCGGCAGCCAGCTCACGGTAGCCGGATCGTCGCAGGTCAGGCCCGGGATGATGACCGGTTCGGGGTGCTCGGGGACATGCCGCCACGGCGGATCGGCGAGCACCGGAGGCACCGCGGACAGCGGCGCGACACGGATCGAGCTCCTCTCGGCGAGGATCTGCTCGATCCGGTCGGCCGCCTCGGCGCTCAGCCGGGGCGCGACCCGCTCGGCCAGGTGAGGGTGTTTCAGCAGGTGGGCGCGGAGCAGATCGGCCACCACCGGCCGGTCGGCGCCTTCGGCGAACAACCGCAGAGTACGCGCGGGAAAGCGCCCGGCATGCTCCAGCAGCGCCGCGGCGACATGCCGGCTGCCGATGCGATCTATCAGCCCCTGTGTGACCGTGTCGTCGGGGAGCGGGGTCAGCAGGCCGAGCAGACGGCGATGGTCCTCGGTGTTGCCGGCGGCGTCGAACAGGTCGAACAGCACCGGCGCGACGGCCGGGCCGACACCGTCGATCAGCGTGGTGAGTAGCGGCATCGAGTTGAGCAGCAGATTGGTGTGCACCGCCTTGAGCAGCGCCCGCGCCTCCTCGACGGTGTTCGCCGCGGTGGTCAGCAGGGCCGCGAGGTAGCCGTCGTGGCAGCTGACCGTGCAGTACCGCAGATCCTCCTCGAACCAGTCCCGCCGCTCGGGCACGAGCACCGTGGTGGCGGCCCGGGCATACGGGTTCGCCTCCCGGTACGGCCGCAGCGCCGCCACGACCTCCGCATGGTCCTCCGCGGAGACCGAGGCGAGCGCGTGCCGCACCCGCAACAGGATCTGCATGCCCCGGTCCACCATCCAGGCAGGCTTCGTCTCGTCGGGACGGCGGTGCCGCACCCCGCGCCTCATGTCGGTGACCGTCTGATACGCCGGGGCGTCGTCCTCCGTGACGGTCAGCGCCATCAGGGTGACCGCCGCCTCCGCGGCGAACCGCGGCCCGTGCCCGGCCAACCAGGCGTCGGCCCAGGGCGCGGCCGAGTCGCCCGCATCCCACCAGCCGGATTTGGCGATGGCCGCCACCGCCGCGGCCCCCAGTGGCCGGGCGTCGGCCGAACCGTCCATCCACTCCCGCGCTGCCAGCCGGGTCGTCTCGGCCGTGGTCGGAGCGTTCAGAATCCGCTCCACCAGGCCCAGATCCCGGGCGATGTCCGTTTTGACGGTGGCGCGAGCCCTTGCTGCGGGCGTGAACCGGCTCACCCCGGCACTGCCCCGGCGCGCCGCCCGATACCGCCCCCAGGCCTGCGGGAACACGAACGTGTCCTCATCGGCCACGGCGGAATCACCCGCCTCGGCGGCTTCACCGACCCCGCTGATCTCCCCGACCCCACCGAGCTCAGTGACCCCACCGATTTCGCCGACCCCAGCGGCGTCGCCAGGGCCGGCGGTGTCGCCCGCCGTGCCGGCGGAGATCGCGGCTTCGATCAGGATCTGCCCCTCAACGGACGCTTGATCGGTGGCGGCGCCCGGGGTGCGGGCGATGGTTTCGGCATACCCCTTACGGAGCTTTTCGCTGATCAGCTTGGTCTCGTGAGCCGCCGCGGCCTGCTCGTCGGCCAGTGTCTTCACGCTTGTCTGGCCCCTGGCTCCGACCCGTCCGAACCGGACGGTGACGTCGCAGCCGTCCCGCTCGATCTCCCAGAATTTCGCCGACGTGCCCGCGACGAACTCGAAGCTCCGCATGGCGCGAACACTAACGGCAGGGTCCGACAAATCGCGGGCCCACCAGCGGCGGCCCCGCGATCATCAGTGAGCGGCGATCCCGGCCCGGTGGCGGGCCGGCGATCGCCAAGAGGAGGCGACGTCGGGCCCGCGATCGTCAGTAAACGGTGATCGCGGACCGAGCGGCGGCCCGCGATGGTCAGCAAGCGGTGATCGCGGGCCGAGCGGCGGCCCGCGATCGTCAGGAGGCGAGATCGGTCAGGTCACGCAGGATCTCGGACGCGACGACCGGGTCGAGGCGGCCGAGGCTGAGGTGGCCTTCGGCACGCCACCGGTTCGCCGTGCCGTCGTGCAGGTAGACCTGCTCCAGCTCCTGGTCGGGGAAGACGTCGAGCGCGCCGATCGCGATGCCCGGATCGAGGTCGACGACCATCTCCAGGCCGGGGCCGATGACGAACTCGATGCACCCCTGCACACCCGCGTCCTGTGGGGCCTCCCGCCGCCAGCCGCGCCGCTCCAACCCGAGCACCTTGGTGGTCGGCACCTTGAGTTTCTCGAACCGGGTCAGCCTGCTGACCGTGCGTTCCTCCTCGGTGAGGGCGAACACCGGTCGTTCGAGCTGCTGGAACGGCTGGAGGATCTCGTAGTCGGCGAACACCTCGCCCCAGGCCGCCACGTCGTCGCCCAGGTGCAGCGGATGTGCCAGCCCGACCACGGCGTCGTCGGCAAGCGTCGTCTCCTCGTCGTCCACGGTGGAGAGCGAGCGGTCCTCGGCGACCCGGAACGACCCGGTCGGCACACCGTCGGTGTCGACGGTCATCCAGATCAGGCGGCGCACGATGTGCCAGATCAGCGGGTGCTCGACGAAGAGCCGCCGGAAGTCGGCGCCGCTCCACCGCCGGTTCGTGACCATGGCACGTTCCAGACGGCGGACCTGGTCGGCCGCGATCGTCCGGACGTCCTTTCTCAGGGCGGCGAACCGCTGGTACGCCGCCGGCGCCAGCTCCGCGTCGTCGCGCGCCCCCGGCTTGGGCAGGGCCTTGAGGCGCTTGCCGTCGGCATCCGCCACGAACGGCCGCAGCTGCTCGTCGAAACCCACCGTGAACTGGCGGGGGCCGTAGTCGAGCCGCAGGCTGCCGTCCGCGTCCAGTCCGAGGTCGGGGACGAGCCGGTCGGCCAGTTGCTCGGCGGTGAGACCGAGCCCGGCCGCCACCTCGTCCATCTTCTGCCGGGCGGCGGTCTTGAGCCCGGTGAACTTGGCCCGCTGGGCGATGCCGTGCAGGTGCATGAGGGCCACGTCGCTGCCGATCACGGCGAGCACCTGCAGGCCGGTGACCGCCTTGGCGTGCCCGCCGTCGCCGGGCCAGGCCAGGATCAGCGGGGCGAGCCGGCGGACCGTCTCGTCGTCGCCGAGCAGGCCGAGCGCGTCGAGTGCCCAGTTCTCCTTCGAGAGGGCACCGGACGCCTGCCACTGTGCGAAGACGCTCCAGGCGAACGCCGCCAGGCTTTCCGGCTCGCACGCGTCCCGGATCCGGTCGATCGCGGGGTACGGCGAGTCGAGGCGGGACATCGCCAGGACGGTGACCAGGTTGGTCACCGCTGCGGCGGGCAGTGATCCGGCGCCGTCGCGCAGCAGCACCGGCCGGAGCAGACTCGGGTCGGCCCAGGCCGGTGCCGGGGGGACCTTCGTGGTGACGAGACTGAGCGGATCGGTGGCGAGCAGCGTCTCGATCGCGGCGGCGGCCTCCGCCCCATACTCTCGGGCGGCCGCGCGCACCGTCTCGGTGTGACCGTGCGTGTGCAGGGTGAGCAGCGCGTTCTCCGCCTGTTGCCGGGCCTTGCCGGCCTTGCCGAGAGCCGGTGGGATCAGCGCGCGGGCGGCTGCGGTCGGGTGCCGCCGCAGCCACTCCAGCGCCTCGGCCCGGACGCTCTTGAGCCGGGCCAGCCAGTCGGCCGCCAGGACGGCGATCTCCGGGGAGCGGAACGGCCGCATCAGCGGCGCCATCTCGCTCGGTGCCCGCCGGGCCAGCCGCACCAGCAGCGGCAGCGCGTCGATGCCGTGGCGGGCGGCGACGGGCCGCATGTACGTCCCCGTGGACCAGGTGTCGGCCGGGTCCCAGGCGGCCATCGCTCGCCGGGCGGTCTCCTGCGGCGCGTCGAGGAACAGTATGGCCGCCTCACGGGCGGTCAGGTGCGCGGTGTCGGTCTGGCGCGCGTAGCTCTCCCACTCGCGAGCCCCACCGTACCGATGGATCTCGGTTTTGGCCCAGCGCTCCCGCTCGCCCTCCGGCCAGTCGAGGGCGGCCGGGTCGTCGCAGCTCAAGCCGGTGATGATGATCGGATTGACCGGTTTCGTGGCGCGTTTCCACGGCGGGTCGGCGAGTACCGGCGGGACGGCGGAGAGCGGTGCGGGCGGGACGGCGGTGGCCTCGTCGGCGAGGATCCGCGCGATGTGGTCGGCCGCCTCGGGGCTCAGCCGCGACTCGATCCCGGCCGTGAGGTCGCGGTGTTTCAGCAGGTGGGCGCGGAGCAGGTGGGCCACCTCACGCTTGCCGGCGGCCTCGGCGAGCAGTCGCAGTGCCTGTGCCGGGTAGCGGTCGGCGTGCTCCAGCAGGGCCGGCGCCACGTATTTCGTGTCGACCCGGTCGATCAGGCCCCGGGTGACGTCGTCGCCGGGCAGCACGACCAGCACCGACAGCAGGCGGTGGCGTGTCTCGGCGTCGGTGTAGCCGGTGTCGAACCAGTGGAACAGCGCCGGCGCGGCGGCCGGGCCGACCCCGTCGACCAGGGTGGAGAGCATGTGCAGCGAGCTGGTCATGGTGTAGTCGGACGCTTGGGGGAGCAGCGTCGCCACGTCCGCCGGGGTGCTCGCGGCGGTGAACAGCAGAGCCGCGAGGTATCCGTCGAAGGCGGCGACGGCGGCGGCCGCGTCCTCCTCGAACCAGGTGCGCTCGTCCGGGAACAGGACGGAGGTCGCCGTGCGGGCGTAGGGGTGGTTCCGCCGGGACGGTTCGACAGCGGCTTTGACCTGTGCGAACTCCTCGTCGGAGCAGCCGGCGAGGGCCTGCCGGACCCGCAGCAGGATGAGCATCGGCGCGTCGGGCACCCCGGTGTGGTTCACGTCGCCGGGCGCCTTGAAGCACACACCGATCTTGTCGGTGTTCGCCGCGCCGGGTGGCACGAACGTGTCCTTGATCGTCAACGCCATCAGGTTGATCGCGGCCTCGGCGGCGAACCGCAACCCGTGCTCGGCGATCCACATGTCGGCGTAGAGGTGGGCCCAGTCGGTGGTGTCCCACCGGCTCAGCTGACTGATCGCCGGCACGCCCGCGGCGCCGAGCGGGGTGGCCGCGGACGTCCCGTCGAGCCAGGCCCGTGTCTCGGCCTTGATCGAATCGGGGGTGCTCGGCGAGCTCAGGAATTGCCGGATGCGGGCCTGGGAGCGGCCGATGTCGCCGTCCACCGCGGCCCGAGCCTTCGGGGACGGCACGAACCGGCTCACTCCGGCGCTGCCCCGGCGGGCGGAACGGTGCCGGTACCAGGTGGCGGGGAAGACGAACGTGTCCTCGTCGGGAGCGGCGGGAGCCGGTGGTTCGTCCTCGGCGGCCGGGGACGGGTTCACCTCCACATATCCCTTACGGAGCTTTTCGTTGATCAGCTTGGTCTCGTGAGCCACCGCGGCGGGCTCGTCGGCCAGCGTCTTGACGCTGGTCTGACCTGCTGTGCCGACCCGTCCGAACCGGACGGTGACATCGCAGCCGTCCCGCTCGATCTCCCAGAATTTCGCCGACGTGCCCGCGACGAACTCGAAGCTCCGCATGGCGCGAACAGTAGCGACCGGGTCCGACAGAAACGCCGGACATGCGATCATCCGCTGATGCCGGACTCCTTGATCCAGCGCCGCCAGGCCGCCATGCGAACCTGTGACCGCATCCTCTCCGGGGTCAGGCCGCTCACCATGCGTGAGCGGCTGGCTGTCATGGAGACCGCCGCCGACCTGGACGGCATGCCCGACTTCTACGGCGGCGGCCCGGTGACCGTCCTGGAGAGGCGGGTCGCCGCGCTGCTCGGCACCCAGGACGCGGTGCTCTTCCCGACCGGGACGATGGCCCAGCAGGTCGCGCTCCGTTACGGGGCCGAGCGGATCGGCATCCCGGCCGCCGCCCTGCATCCGCTCGGTCACCAGGAGGTGCACGAGCGGCATGCGTACGCCGAACTCACCGGCCTGCGGGGGATCCGTTCCACGAGCGAGCCGCGCAACCCGACCGCCGCCGAGATCGCCACCCTGGCCGAGCCGGTCAGCACGGTCGTCATCGAGTTGCCGCTGCGCGACGCCGGTTTCGTCCTGCCGGCCTGGCCGGAGCTGGTGGAGGTGACGAAGGCGGCCCGCGGCATCGGCGCCCGGGTGCACTTCGACGGCGCCCGGATCTGGGAGTGCGCCCCTTATCTGGGCCGTTCGGTGCGGGAGATCGCGGCTCTGGCGGACAGCGTCTACGTGTCGTTCTACAAGACGCTCGGCGGGATCAGCGGCGCCGCGCTGGCCGGAACCGCCGACCTGACCGAGTACGCCCGGAACTGGCGGCACCGGTACGGCGGCCACGTCTTCCAGCAGTGGCCGGTGGCCCTGTCCGCGCTCGCCGGTCTGGACGGCGAGCTGCCCCGGATCCCCGAGTACGTGGCGCACGCCCGGACGGTCGCCGACGCGCTGGCCGGGCTGCCCGGCGCCCGGGTGTTCCCGCACCCGCCGCACACCCACCAGTTCCGGCTCTGGCTGCCCTGTTCGGCGGCTGCCCTCAACGAGGCGGTGCTGGCGATGGCCGAGCAGGAGGGGGTCTGGTTCGCCGGCGGCTGGACGGACGCGGACGTGCCCGGCTACGCGATGACCGAGGTCACCGTGGCCGGGCACGCTCTGGAGTGGACCTGTTCGGACATCAGCTCGGTGGGCGTACGTCTGCTGGATCGTTTGAACTGACCGCGTGGCAGGTGGCTGACCAGGCCGGACGGGGTTGACGGGCGTCGCCGGGCCATCCCGGGCCCGAATTTTCGGAGATCAACTCGGACTTGTCGGAACGGCTTCCGCCGCCTACGCTGCCAGCAGCAGGAAAGCGCTTTCCTCATGACTGGCGGAGGGTTCCACATGGCAGCGCGCAGATCGATCGGCATCATCGTCAACGGTGTCACCGGGCGGATGGGTTACCGGCAGCACCTGGTTCGTTCGCTTCTCGCCATCCGCGAGCAGGGTGGCGTGCCGCTGGCCGGTGGCGGGCACATCTGGCCCGAGCCGATCCTGGTCGGCCGCGACCCCGACAAGCTGGCCGCCGTCGCGGCCCGGCACGGCCTCACCGAGTGGACCACCGACCTGGACGCGGCTCTGGCCCGCCCGGACGTGGAGATCTACTTCGACGCTCAGGTGACCGCCCAGCGGGAGAAGGCGATCCGCCAGGCGATCACCGCCGGCAAGCACGTCTACACCGAGAAGCCGCTGGCCGAGAGCTCCGCCGCGTCGATGGAGCTGGCCGAGCTGGCCGCCGCCGCGAACATCAAGAACGGCGTGGTGCAGGACAAGCTGTTCCTGCCCGGCCTGCGCAAGCTGAAGCGCCTGATCGATGGTGGCTTCTTCGGCCGGATCCTGTCGGTACGCGGCGAGTTCGGCTACTGGGTCTTCGAGGGCGACTGGCAGGTGGCCCAGCGGCCGTCCTGGAACTACCGGCTCGCCGACGGCGGTGGCATCGTGATGGACATGTTCCCGCACTGGAACTACGTCCTCGAGGAACTCTTCGGCAACGTCCGCACGGTCCAGTGCACCACGGCGACCCACGTCACCGAGCGGGTCGACGAACGCGGCGAGAAGTACCCGGCGGACGCCGACGACGCCGCCTACGCGATCTTCGAGCTGGAGGGCGGCATCATCGCCCAGCTCAACTCCTCCTGGACGGTCCGGGTGAACCGGGACGAACTGGTCGAGTTCCAGGTCGACGGCACCCACGGCAGCGCCGTCGCCGGCCTGCGCGCCTGCAAGATCCAGCACCGGGCCACCACGCCGAAGCCGGTGTGGAACCCGGACCTGCCGCTGACCGGGAAGTCGTTCCGCGACGAGTGGACCGAGGTGCCGGACAACGAGGAGTTCGACAACGGGTTCAAGGTGCAGTGGGAGGCGTTCCTGCGGCACGTCGTGGCGGGCGAGACGTTCCACTGGGACTTCACCTCCGGCGCCCGGGGCGTGCGGCTGGCCGAGGCCGGCCTGGAGTCGGCCCGCAGCGGGCAGCGGATCGCGCTGTGAGCACGGTCCACCTGCCCGGCGGGCGGAAGCTGACACTCACCACGAGAAGCTGGGAGAAGCCGGCCGGGCCGCCGTCGAGCCGGATAGCGTACGCCGCCGCCCATGTGGTCGCATACCCGCGCGCGGAGAACTCGCCCGGCGCCCCGGCGGTCCTCGACTGGGACCGGACGCTGGCCTTCCGGCGTCACCTCTGGTCCCACGGGCTCGGCGTCGCCGAGGCGATGGACACCGCGCAGCGCGGCATGGGCCTCGACTACGCGGCCACCAAGGAGCTGATCCGGCGCAGCGCCGCCGAAGGTGGCGGGCGGATCGTCGCCGGAGTCGCCACCGACCAGCTCCCACCCGGCCCCACCACCCTCGACCAGCTCCGGCGGGCCTACTCCGAGCAGCTGACCGACGTCCTCACGGCCGGCGCCGCGCCGGTGCTGATGTGCAGCCGGCATCTCGCGGCGACGGCCCGCGACGCCGACGACTATCTCAGCGTCTATCGCGAGCTGCTGGACGAGTCGGACGAGCCGGTCGTGCTGCACTGGCTGGGCACGGCGTTCGACCCGGCGCTGGAGGGCTACTGGGGCTCGTCCGACGTGGACAAGGCCACCGAGACCGTGCTGGAGCTGATCAACAGCAACCCGGCGAAGGTCGACGGCATCAAGATCTCGCTGCTCGACGCCGATCACGAGATCCGGCTGCGCCGTCGCCTGCCCGCGGGCGTCCGCCTCTACACCGGCGACGACTTCAACTATCCCGAGCTGATCCGGGGTGACGAGCAGGGCTACTCGGACGCGCTGCTGGGCATCTTCGCGGCGATCGCCCCGGCTGCTGCCGCCGCCTTCGCCGCCCTGGACCGCGGTGACCTGGACGAGTACGACCGGATCCTCGCGCCCACGGTCCCGCTGTCCCGGCACATCTTCAAGAAGCCGACGTTCTACTACAAGACCGGCATCGTGTTCCTGGCCTGGCTGGCCGGGCACCAGGACCACTTCACCATGGTCGGCGGCCTCCAGTCGGGCCGTTCGGTGCCGCATCTCGCCGAGCTGATCGAGCTGGCCGACACCGCCGGCCTGCTTCCCGACCCCGACCTGGCGGCCCGCCGGGCGAACAGGTTCTTCGAGGTGATGGTGGGATGAACAGGTTCTCCTTCAACCAGATCACCGCCAAGCACTGGCCGCTGACCGACATGGTCAAGGGCTGCGTGGACGCGGGTGTCGACAAGGTGGCGCTGTGGCGTGAGCCGGTCGCCGAGTACGGTCTGGAGCGCTCAGCCGCCCTGGTCCGCGACGCCGGCCTGTCCGTCACCACGCTCTGCCGCAGCGGCTTCTTCCAGCTGGACGGCTGGTTCGACGAGAACCGCCGGGCCATCGACGAGGCGGCGGCCCTCGGCACCGGCGTGCTGGTGCTGGTCTCCGGCGGCCTGCCGGACGGCTCGAAGGACATCGCCGGGGCGCGCCGGCACGTCGCCGACGCGATCGCCCGGCTCGTGCCCCACGCGGCCGCCGCCGGGGTGACCCTGGCGATCGAACCGCTGCACCCGATGTACGCGGCCGACCGCTGCGTCATCAACACCTGGGACCAGGCCATGACGATCGCCGAACAGCACCCGGCCGGCCGGGTCGGCGTCACCGTGGACACGTACCACCTGTGGTGGGACGACACCGTGCTGCCGAAGATCGAGGCGGCCGGCGACCGGATCGCGATCTACCAGCTGGCCGACTGGATCACCCCGCTGCCGGCGGGCGTTCTGACCGGCCGCGGCCTGCCCGGTGACGGCTGCGTCGACATGCGTGCCTTCCACGACGCGGTGGCCAAGGCCGGCTACACCGGCCCGATCGAGGTCGAGGTCATGAACGAGCAGCTGTGGCAGCGTCCCGGTGCCGACATCCTGGCCGCGACCATCGCCGGGTACCGAAGCATCTGATGCTCCCCGGCCGGCGCGCGGAGACATAGATCACTGCGTATCGGGGTCCGGCGGCCGGGGCGGTGCTCGATCAACCAGGTGTACGGTCTGCGCCCATGGATTGGCTTCACCGGCTGCGGGGCGAGGATCCGGCGGCACGGGGTCGCGCCGCGGAGTTGGTGAACGAGGCGGTGGCGCTCTCCGACGCCGGTCGTCACGCCGAGGCGCTGGCCCTCGAAGAGCAGGCTGTGCGCCTGTTGCGGAACCTCCGGCGGGTCCCCCGCACCGAGATCGTCCCGCTGTTGGCCCGGGCGGTTCTCTACCACTCGGGCGACCTCGCGGCGGTGGGTGACACCGCCGGCGCGTTGTCGCGCGCCGAGGAGGCGCTCGCGCTGGCACAGGAGGTGGCGGCCGCGGGCCGCGGGCGCCCGGAGTCGTTACCGCTGGCGCAGGCGAACCTCGCGGCCCGCCTCCTGCAGTCGGGGCGGGCCGTCGAAGCCCTGCCACACGCCCGTGCGGCGGCCGGCGCCACCGCCGCGCTGCCGGAGCGCGCCGGCATCTGGATCCAGGGCACGCTGGCACAGGTGCTGGCGGCGACCGGCGAGGACGCCGAGGCATCGGCCGTCAGCGAACAGGCTCTGACCTCGGCGCGGCGGGCGATCAAGCAGCGGAACACCGGGCCGCACGAGCAGGCGACCGGCTCGGGACAGGCCGACGCCACCACATTGGAGGCCGAGGCGGCCCGCGCCCTGACCAACGACGCCAATCGGCTGTTGCGGGCCGGCCGCTGGCAGGAGGCACTGGACACAGCGACCGAGGCCGTCGCCCGATACCGTGCGCTGGCCGCCCGGAACCGTCTCGCGTATCTGCCCGGCCTGGCCCGGGCGCTGTCCAACCAGACCATCATGTTCACCAAGGTCGCCCGCTGGGACGAGTGCCTGGCGGCATCCAGGGAAGCCGTCGAGCTGCAGCGGGAGATCAGTGCCGCGGACCCGGTGGCGGGACGGCCCGGCCTGGCGTCGGCGCTGACGTCGTACGCGATCGGGCTCGCCACGACCGATCGGGAGGACGAAGCCCGGCCGGTGATGGCCGAGGCGCTCGAGATCTACCGGGCGCTGGCCGCCTCCCAACCTGACGCGTACCTCGGCAAACTGGCTGAGGCGGTCAGCAACCACGCCAGTCTCGTGGAAACGGACGAGGAGAGGCTGCGGCTCTACCGGGAGTCCGTCGCGCTGCGCCGCAAACTGGCAGCCCAGAACCGTGCCGTACACCTTCCCTGGCTGGCGCGGGCGCTCGGCTTTCTGGCCGATCAACTCGCTGTCATGGGGCGAATCGGCCCGGCCGTGGACACGGGCGACGAAGCCATCCGCCTGGCACGGGAATCCTTCGCGGCCAACCGCGCCGGATTCCTGCCCTACCACGCCTTGCTGTTACGCGAACAGGCGAAACGGCTCGATGAAGCCGGACACTCCGAGGCTGCCATCACGCTGGGCACCGAGGCCGTCGAGATCTGCCGCGAGAGCGTCGCCGCCAACCGGCGCCGGCAGCTACCGGGCCTGGCGGCTGCCCTGAGTCAGCAGGCGGACCGGATCCTGGCCCAGCCGAAGGTGAGCCGGCGGCAGGCCGAGCAGGCGCGTGCACTGCAGGAGGAAGCCACCGGCCTGCGTGCGGAGATCGACGGCCGCTGAACCGGGTACGGGTGACGCGCACTTGTCCGCACCGGGCGCCTGCGTTACGGAAGTGACTCGGTTCACAACCCTTCGGATGACGGTGCGAGCGGCGAGGTGGGGTGAGATCGCTACTCCAGGACCGGCAGGGGAGAGTGATACGTGGCGGGGATCGACACCCCGGCCGGCTATACCGGTTTGCAGCGGATGAGCACCGGCGCCGACGCGATTCTCTACCGGGCCTGGGACGAACGGGCCGGCCGCCGGGTGGTGCTGAAGCTCTTCCACCGTTTCGTCCGGGACCGTGCCGAGGAGTCGGCCTTCGCCGCGCATGTCGCCGCCTCGGTCGGTCTGAGTGGTAATTCCGCGATCGTCCCGGTCCGCTCCGGCGGCGTCACCGCGACCGGCCGTCCCTGGCTCGCGCTCGACCCCGTCGACGGCCGCACCCTCGCCGACGTGCTGCGCGACGATCCGCCGTCACCGGCCGAGGCCCTCCAGGTCACGCTCGTCCTGGCCGACGCGCTGGCCTGGGCGCACTCGATGCGCCCGCAGATGGCGCACGGCCGGATCCGCCCGGAGTCCGTCCTGATCGACACGGCCGGCAACCCGATGCTCACCGACTTCGTGGCGCCGCTTCCGCTCGGCATGCGCGCGCCCACGCCGGGCGGTGACGTGACGGCCCTCGGTTCCCTGCTGTTCCGCGCGCTGACCGGCGACGACTGGCCCGGTGACCCGGACCGCGCCGACCGGATCATCTCGGTCTGGCCCGGTCTGTCGCGGCTCTTCGACGAGGTCGTCACGCCGGTTCCCGCGGTCGACAGCATGGCGGTCTTCGCGGCCCGGTTGCGCGAGGTGGGGCGCGCCTCCGGCGCGATGATCCCGCTGCCCGCGCCACTCGGCCAGGAGATCGTCCCGGCGTCACCGGTGGTTCCTCCGCCGACCCCGCGGGTGTACGCCTGGAAGCGCCGATTCCCGGTGCTCGCCCTGATGGCGGCCATCATCAACCCTCGATCCGGCCCGCCGAGCCCTGAGCGCGAAGCTCCACCAGAAGACCGTCGCGATCGGTGAGCACCGCGCCCAGGATGCGCCGGCCCGCGGCGAGCAGGTCGGCGACGTCCGTGGTGCTGAGCATGTACATGACGAGGGCGCCGTCGCGGAACGACGTCACGATGCCGGCCCGGCGCAGGACGGCGAGCTGCTGGGAGAGGTTGGACGCTTCGACGTCGATCTCGGCGAGCAGGTCGCGGACCGGTTTCGGGCCGTCCTGCAGCAGTTCCAGCACCCGGATCCGGACCGGGTGCCCGAGGGTCCGGAACATCTCGGCCTTCGCCTGGTAGAGCGGCACTGACACGTCGCGTTCTCCTCCCCGACTGCCAACTGCGAAGGACCGGGCGCGGTTACGGCGTACCCCTCAAGGTTTTCTTTCCGTGATCGCGCCCCCGACGTAGCGCTACGTGAAGTCCTGACCAGTTCTTGAGTTGAAGACTTCTTCAACTCGGCCGTCGCCCGTCATATTGATCCCATGGACCGATGCCGCTGAGGCGGACATCGTGTGCGACCGCTCCCGGCCGATGTCCACCACGCTCAGGCCCAGACCCGAGGAGTGGGAGGACATCCGAGATGCCGGAAATGGACGTAGCCCTCAAGGACGCGATGCAGATCGACGGCGCCATCGGCGCCGCCCTGGTCGACCGATCCAGCGGTATGGCGCTGGGCATCGCCGGCGGGAGCCGAGATTTCGACCTCCAGGTGGCGTCGGCCGCGAACACCGAGGTGGTGCGGGCGAAGCTGCGCGCCATGGAGATGCTGAGCCTGCACGAGAAGATCGAGGACATCCTGATCACATTGGACAGCCAGTACCACCTGATCCGCCCGTTGACCGGCCGCTCCGGGCAGGGCCTGTTCATCTACCTGGCGTTGAGCAAGGATCGCGCCAACCTGGCACTGGCCCGGCACCAGCTGAAGCGGATCGAGGGAAACCTCGACATCTGATCAGAGCCTTGGGACGCGCGACGGGTCGTCCGGCACGTGGGCGCCGGACGACCGTGCGACCCCCGATTAGTACGGGCGCCGCGCGCCGCCTTTCGCCGACCGGGACACTGGAGGGCGGGAGGTGGTCGACGTGCTCGCCCCGCCGATGGCCGAGGTCCGCATCGCCACGATGATCCAGTGGTGGCGCCGGATGACGTTCCTGCACTGGCGTTACCCGGCCGAGGCGGTGAGCCCGCTGCTGCCACCCGGCCTCACCCCGGACGCCGAGAACGGTCAGGTCTGGGTGGGCATGCTCCCGTTCCTGATGGACGAGATCCGCCCACCCTGGCTGCCCGCCCTGCCCTGGCTCTCCACCTTCCCGGAGACCAACCTGCGCACCTACGTACGCGGCCCGGACGGGGGCGCCGGGATCTACTTCTTCTCGCTCGACGCCGCCCGCCTGCCGGCCGTGGTGGCCGCGCGCGCCGGGCTCAACCTGCCGTACCGGTGGTCACGGATGTCGCTGCGCACCGACGGTGACGTGACCGAGTATCGCGGCCGCCGGCGGGCTGAGCCGCGCGGCGCCGGCTACCGGCTTCGGGTCCGCTCCGGGGAGCCGTTCCCGGCCGCCGAGCTGGACCGGACCGACCATTTCCTGACCACCCAGCACCGGCTCTACACCGTGGTCGCCGGCCGCTTGACCAGCGTCGACGTGTGGCATCCGCCGTGGGCGCTGCACCGGGCGCGGGTGCTCGACCTGGAGCAGGACCTGACCACGGCAGCCGGCCTGCCGATGCCGGAAGGTGCCCCGCTGGTGCATTCGTCGCCCGGCGTGCGAACCCGGATCGGACTACCCAGGGTGATCCGCTGACCGGATTCGCACATCTGTTCGAGTTATCCACAGGCTGTGCACACAGCCTGTGGGTTAAGGGCCGGCGTGGGTCAGTAGCGGTCGTGCCCGGTGCCGGCATGCCGGCGGACCAGCGCCCAGGCGCCCGGCAGCAGACCCGCCGCCAGCAGCATCTTCAAGACGTCGCCCAACAGGTACGGGGTGAGACCCAGGCTCACCGCGGTGGTCAGGCCGACGCCCGTGGAGAAAGCCAGCCACGGCACGCCGACCAGGTAGATCAGCGCGTTGCCGGCGGCCATCAGCCCGATCGTGTGGACCGGGCGGCGATCCCCGCCGAGGGCCGCGAGCTGGCCCGTCAGGGCGGCCGCCAGGACGAAACCGACCAGGTAGCCGGCGGTGGCCGAGGGCCAGCCGGAGGCGCCGTCCGCGAACCACGGGACGCCCAGGACGCCGGCCATCACGTACAGCAGCATGCCGGCGGCGCCGCGGGTCGCGCCCAGCGAGGCGCCCACCAGCAGGACGGCGAAGGTCTGCCCGGTGATCGGGACCGGGGAGCCGGGGACCGGGAAGGAGATCTGCGCGGCCAGCCCGACCGCTCCGGCCGCCCCGGCGACGAGCACCACGTCCCGGACCAGTGATCGGCCCCAGACATCGGCCAGGACACCGGTGGGTCGTCCGGCCGTCAACTCGTACACGCCGTAAGTCACCCGGGAGCCTCCTGTCCGTACACCTAGGAGGCACTTTATGGCCCTCTCGGCCGAAGCGGCAGAGCCGCGCGACGAACGTGATCAGGTGGTGATCGTTTCGCCGCCGTCGTCCCGCCGGGCGCGATCAGCCGCCCACTTCGGTGACCTCGACGAACGGCGCGTTGTTCCACCACATCGCGTGAACGATGAAGCTGTGGTTCGTCTCGTTGAAGTAGACCGCGAGGTTCGTGTCCGAGCCGGTCTTCTCCACCCGGTAGCCGTCCGCCGGGGTGGCCGTGACCAGGGAGATGATGCCCTTGCTGGTCATCCTGATGACAGCCGTGCCACCGTCGGTGGTGAAGGACCGGACGTAGGTCTTCACGCCGTCACTGGTGGTGACGGTCCACCCGTTCTCGGTGGTGGTCGGCGGTTTCGTCGTGGGGGCCGGCGTGGTCGTGCCGCCGGTGGGCCGGGCCGACGAGGGGCGGGTCCGGCCGGGTTTCGCCGACGTGGTGGGCCGGGTGGTGCGGGCCGGCGCGGTCGTCTCGGCGGGCGGCGGCGTGTCACTGGTCTCGGCCACCGCGGCCGGCGCCGGCAACTGATCGATATCGGGCAGGGCTCCCGAGTCGGCGCGAGCCGCGGTCAGCACCGGCGACAGCGCCACCGAGCCGAGCACGATGCTCGTCGCGGTCGCCAGACACCAGCCCGCTATCGGCACCCACCAGGAAGATCGCACGAGGCCATCTTCTCACCTGGTCCTAGGATCACCGCCATGGCGATGATCCTGTTGGTCGAGGACGACCGCATCATCACGGCCGCGCTGACCCGTGCGCTGACCGAGGCGGGGCACGTCGTCCGCCCGGTCGGTCAGGCCGCCCAGGCGTTGAAGATCGTCACCCAGGAGCGGCCCGACCTGGTCATTCTCGATCTCGGGCTGCCCGACATCGACGGCACCGACGCGCTGCGGATGATGCGGACCGTCTCCGACGTGCCGGTGATCGTCGCCACCGCACGGCGGTCGGAGGCGGACATCATCGCGCTGCTCTCGGCGGGCGCCGACGACTACGTGACCAAACCGTTCTCCGGCGGGCACATCCTGGCCCGCATCTCGGCGGTGCTGCGCCGCGCCCGGACCACCACCGAGCAGCAGCCCAACACCATCATCGTGGGCGAGCTGGTGATCAAGCCACGACAGCGGCGGGTGGAGTTGCGCGGCGAGCCGTTGCAGCTGACCCGGCGCGAGTTCGACGTCCTCGCGTATCTTGCCGAGCGGGTCGGCCAGGTGATCAGCCGGCGTGAACTGATGAACCAGGTGTGGCAGCAGGCCCGGATCGGCGAGGAGCAGACCATCGACGTCCACATCTCGTGGCTGCGCCGCAAACTCGGCGAGACCGCCGCGAAACCGCGTTTCCTGCACACCGTTCGAGGGGTGGGCGTCATGATGGTCGATCCGCAATGAGGTGGGCGCTCAACCGGCTGGCGCTGGCCATCACCGCGATGGTCGCCCTCGCCTTCCTGGTGCCGCTCGCCGTCGCCACCCGGCAGATCGCGTACGACCGGGCCATCTCGGACGCCCGGCAGCAGGCCACCTCGATGGTCACCGTGCTCGGCATCGACAGCGACCTGGTCTCGCTCACCAACGCGGTGGCCAGCACCGCCGCCGGCAGCGCCGGGAACCTCGCGATCCACCTGCCGGGCATCGAGCCGATCGGCGCCACCCACCTCAGCGACGCCACCGTGCAGCGGGCCGCGCAGGAGCGCCGGGCCGCCACCGCGGACAGCGCCGGCGGGGTCGCCTACCTGCAGCCGACCGTGTTGACCGACGGCCGGACCGTGGTCGTCGAGGTGTTCATCCCCGAGGCGGACACCCGGCGCGGCGTCGGCCGGGCCTGGCTCTACCTGGGCGCGCTCGCCGTCGTCCTGGTCGGCGGCTCGGTCCTGTTCGCCGACCGGCTCGGCAGCCAACTGGTCCGGGCCACCCGCGGGCTCGCGGCGGCCAGCCGTCGCCTCGGCGGTGGTGAGCTCAACGAGCGGATCACCCCGATCGGCCCGCGCGAGCTGCGCGACGCCGCCACCGCCTTCAACGGCATGGCCGACGATCTGCGGCGCCTGCTCGACCGGGAGCGCGAGCTCGCCGCGGACCTCTCCCACCGATTGCGTACGCCGCTGACCGGCCTTCGTCTCGATGTCGAGGCGATGCCGCCCGGCCCGATCGCGGAGCGGATGCGGCAGGCTTGTGACCTGCTCGACGAGGAGCTTGAGGCGATCATCACGGGCGCCCGGCTGGGCAGCATCGAGAAGCGCGGCTCCCAGCAGTGCGACCTGGTCGAGGTCCTGGCCGACCGGCTCGCCTTCTGGTCGGTGCTGGCCGAGGACCAGGAGCGCCCGTGGGAGGTGGTCGGCGGGAACGAACCGGTCATGATCCCGATGCCGGTCAGCGATGTGATCCTGGTGGTGGACGCGTTGCTCGGCAACGTCTTCTCGCACACCCCGGACGGCACCGCGTTCCGGGTCAGCGTCTCGGCCAGCGGGCTGCTCGTCGACGACGCGGGGCCCGGCATCCCGGATCCGGAGACCGCCGTGAAGCGCGGGGTGAGCGGCGCCGGTTCGACCGGTCTCGGTCTGGACATCGTGCGCCGGACCGCGGAGACAGTCCGTGGGCAACTGGTCATCGACCGTAGCCCCCTGGGTGGCGCGCGCATCGGATTCCTGCTTCACGCACCCGTTCTCGAGCCCGCTGAACAGCGTAAACGACGTTAGACCGCGCTTTTAAAGACCTTTGACGGTTCCTTTAAGGCTCCGTTATGGCAGCCGCTCCTAATGTTCCGGCCGGTAACTGCCAGGTCGAACCACTGGAGAGCTGACATGCGCAGGAAGATCGCCTACCCGCTGGCTACTACCCTCGGGATGGTCGCATCGACTTTGGCCGTCGCGTCGCCCGCCCTGGCACACGGCTACGTCTCCTCGCCCCCGAGCCGCCAGGCTCTCTGCGCCGCCGGGACGGTCGCGAACTGTGGCGCCATCCAGTTCGAGCCACAGAGCGTGGAGGCTCCGAAGGGGTCCAGGCAATGCAACGGTGGAAACGCCAACTTCACGGTCTTGAACGACGAGTCCAAGAACTGGCCGGCCGCTACCGTCGGCGGGTCGGTGACCTTCAACTGGGTGCTGACGGCCCGGCACCGGACCGCCACCTGGGAGTACTTCGTGGACGGTACCGCGGTCGCCGCGTTCGACGACAACAACGCCATCCCGGCGGCCTCCGTCTCGCACACCGTCGACCTGAGCAGGTTCTCGGGCAGGAAGACGGTCCTCGCGGTGTGGAACATCGGCGACACGGCAGCCGCCTTCTACAACTGCGTGGACGTCAACATCGGTGGTTCCGGCTCGACGGCGCCGACCACGGCGCCGACCACGGCCGCCCCGACGAAGGCTCCGACTTCGTCGCCCACCACCGCGCCGACGACCGCACCGACCAAGGCGCCGACCGCCGCACCGACCGGCACGACGGCTCCGGCGAACGGGACCGCGTGGGCGCCGGGAGTGTCGTACAAGATCGGTGACGTGGTGACCTACGAGGGCGTCTCCTACAAGTGCCGCCAGGCGCACAAGGCGATCCGCAGCTGGGAGCCCGGCATCTGGACGCTCGCCCTCTGGCTGCCGCTGTGAAGGCCCGCCACGTAGCCGCGCTGCTCGTCGCCTCCGCCCCGCTTCTGCTCGGGGCCTGCGGCACCGCGGTCGAGAAGGAGGCCGCACCGGCCGCCACCGTGGTGCAGACGCAGAACGTCAAGAACGTCTCCGAGATCACCGCCGGGCCGGCCTTCAACGACACCGACGTGATGTTCCTGCAGATGCTGATCGACAATCAGAAGCAGGGACAGCAGATGGCGCGGATCGCCGCCAACCGGGCCACCCGTCCCGAGATCGCCGAACTGGCCGAGGCCGTGCAGGTCACCCAGGCCGACGAGATCAAGATGATGACGAACTGGCTCACCGAGTGGGGCAAGCCGGCCACCCTCGACGAACGGACCAGCCTGCACGCCGACCACGGTGGTCTGCCCGCCACCAGCGCCAAGGAGATCGCGGCGCTGAGGACGATGAAGAAGGCACAGTTCGAGACCGCCTTTCTCAATCTGTTCCTCGCACATCAGCACAACGCTGTCGAGTTCGCTCAGCTGGAACTCGACAAGGGCGGCAACGAGCAGGCCAAGGCCTTCGCGGAGCGGGTCAAACAGTCCCGCAGCGATCAGGTCCAGCAGATGCTCAAGCTGCTCGCCGGCTGAAACAGCGGGATCGAGATGGGCGGCCCACGCGGGTCGTCCCATTTCCCCGTTTCCGGGTGGTAGGTCCGCATACGTTATGGCGCATGACGACTTCTGTACGGCGTACCCCCGCCTTGGTTCTGTCGATCGCGCTTGCCGCGGGCGCGGCAGCGAGCCCGGCCACCGCGGCCGTCGCGCCGGTCTGGGACCACCCCGGCTACGACGCCGAAGACAGCCACTACAACCCGGCGGAAGACGTGATCAACGCCGGCAGCATCCGCCGCGTCGCCAAGAAGTGGCAGGTGAAGCTGCGTTCCAGCGACACCAGCTGCTCCGGGTATTCGGCGCCCCTGCTGTCCGGAGGGCGTGTCGTCACCAGCGACCAGCTCGGCGTCTCCGCCTACACGGCGGACACCGGCCGGCTGCTGTGGCGTCACGACTGGGACGATCCCGGCGACAACGGGACACCCCGGATCGGCATCACCGGCGGGCTCGTCATCCTCGCCAACAACGGCTGCAACTCACAGAGCGACCCGGACGGGCAGCTCACCGCCCTCGACCTGCGCAGCGGGCTGGTCCGCTGGCGCCAGCGCATGGACATCCCGGTGCACGACACCACCGTCGACAAGGGCGTCATCGTGGTGTCCGGTGGATCGCCGTCGGACGAGGACGAGGTCGTGGCGTTCTCCGCCCGCGACGGGCGGACACTCTGGAGCAAACCGCGGCATCTGTCGTCCGGAGTCTCCGCGAACGGGACGATCCTGATGCGCAAGACCGACGGCAGCGAAGTCGAACAGGGCGAGAGCGCCGGCGTGGACGTCGTCAGCGGCCGAGTGCGGTGGACCCGCAAGGCCGACTGGACCGCGGAGGCCGCCGACCCGGACGGCACCCGGTTCTACGTCACCGACGAGAAGACCACGGGACTCAGCACGGTCCGGGTAGCGGACGGGCAGCCCGGATGGACCGTGCCCGGCCTCGACCGGTCCCCGATCGCGGTCGACGGGAACCGGATCTACCGGGTGTTCGATCAAGGCATCGAGACGTTCCGGGTGACCGACGGGAAACGGCTCTGGAGCGTGCGGTCGACCACCGCCGGCACGGCACAGCCGATTCGGGCCGGTGGGCTGCTCTACAGCGGCGGACAAGTGCGGAAGGCCGCCGACGGGACGGTGGCCGGGCCCGCCTACCACGGTTCGATCATCGTCGCCGGCGGGCGGATCCATCAGGTGTCCGAGGGGACGCTCACCGCGTACGCCCCCTGAGCCGACGATGACGGACATGCAGGGAGAGGAAACCGACCAGCACCGACGCCGACGCCAGCGAGATGAAGATCAGCAGTGCGCCGACCGCCCACAGGCCGGTGGTGTCCTGGGACGCCGTCACGCTGAACGCCGCGGTGAACGCCAGCGTCATCGCGGCCGCCGCCGACAACGGCAACACACCCAGCTGCACGGCGCCGAACATGATCACGATCAGGGTGAGAGCGCAACCGGCCACCTGCCACGCCTGGTACGGGCCACTGCCGTCCGCCTGATACTCGTTGTCCCAGCCCAGCCAGCCGAACCAGGCGAGCGCGGAGAGAACGGCCACGGCAAGAGCGCCGACCGTCTGAAAAATAGAGCGAGCCCGGGTGGGCTGCGCGGGAACGTCGGTCATGGCCCCAGAGCGTAAGGCCTGCCACTGTGCGGTTCACGGAGCGTTGCTGATCGGTGCTTGGTACTCGAGAAGCGCAACCGTGCAGGTTGCGGTTGTGGTGTTCCGGTGGCCAAGGGCGAAGCGGGCCGCGAGCCCGACCCGAACAAGGAGGAGGCGCCGACAGCCGGCGCCACTTTCCTTGTGGGGGTGCCGCCGCCTTGGCTCCGATGTTCGCGCCGCTCCGAGAGCGCAACTACCGCCTGTGGGCGGCCGCCGACCTGATCTCGGTCAGCGGCACGTGGATGCAGGTCCTGGCGCTGAACTGGCTCATCCTGTCCGCCACCGGCTCAGCCACCGCGATGGGCGCGGTCATCATGCTGCAATCCCTGCCGGTGCTGCTGCTCGGCAGCTGGGGCGGCGCCCTCGCCGACCGGCTTCCGGCCCGGCCGCTGCTCATCGCCTTCCAGACGGTACGCGCACTGCTCGCCCTCGCTCTGCTCCTGCCCGGCGGAGACTGGACCATCTACGCGGTCGCGCTGGCGTCCGGCGTCATCGGCTCCTTCGAAGGCCCGGTCCTCGGCCGCTTCGGCTCCGCCCTCGTCCCCCAAGACGCACTGGCGTCGGCCCTGGCACTCGGCTCGGTCCTCAACTCGGCCGGCCGGATCGGCGGCATGGCACTCGGCGGCGTCCTGATCGGCGTCACCGGCCCGTCCGCCCTCTTCGTGATCAACGCGGCGTCCTATCTCGCCGTCATCGGCGCCCTGCTCGCCATGCGCCTCGGCGACATGCGCCCGCTGGCCGTCGCCTCCGCGTCCGACGGCGGTGTGATCGCCGGATTCCGCTACCTGCTCCGCCAGCCGGTGATCCTGGTCGTCCTGGCGCTCTCGTTCGTCCTGGGCTCCCTCGGCCGCAACTATCAGGTGTCGATGGCCGCCATGGTCTCCGGCCCGCTCGGCGGCACATCCAGCTCGTACGGTCTGCTGTCGACGGTCTTCGCCGTCGGCGCCGTCGCCGGCGGCCTGCTCCTGGCCGGCACCGGCCGATCCACCCTGCGGGTCCTGCTCGGCACCGGCTCGCTGATCAGCGCCCTGCAGTTCTGCTCCGGCCTCGCCCCGAACATCCTCGGCTTCGCCGCCCTGATCCTCCCGATCGCGGCCGGCGCCGTCGTCTTCGACACCGTCGTCTCCACCCGCATCCTGCTCGACACCCGCGAAGAGATGCGCGGCCGCGTCCTGGCCACGGTCGGCATCGTCTCCTCCCTCTCCGCGATCGTCGGCGCCCCGGCCATCGGCTGGCTATGCGACACCCTCGGCGCCCGAGGCGCGCTGCTGACCGCCGGCACGGTCACCACGGCGGCGGCGGTTGCGGGCGGGGTCGCCCTGGCTCGGCTCAAGGGCCGGTCCCTCAGCTTGGCCTTCCTGCTGGGCCGCCCCACCGAACAGCCCGCCTGACAACCCCGGACCCGATGCCGCCCAGCCTTCCGGCCGGGCGGCATCGCCGGCTTCTGGCCTGACGCCGGCCGGTCGGCTCTTGTGTGGCTTGAGGGACCCGAGCGTACGGCCCTGGAGTGGGATCCGACTGATGCGTATTCGGTGAGATCAGCTCAGGTGGTGTTCCCGGCTGGAGGAGGTGGATCGTCATCAGTGATTGGATCGGTATCACGGAGTCGAGTGACTGCCGCGAGGATTGTGTCCGCTGCCTGATCGGCCGTTTCGTGTTCCCAGATTCGGATCACGGTCCATCCGGCGTCCGCGAGTCGGGTGTTGGTGTCGATGTCCCGGCGGCGGTTCGTCGCCACCTTTTCGGCCCAGAAGGTGGCGTTAGTCTTGGCGACGGTGTGATGTTCTGGGCACCCATGCCAGAAGCAACCGTCCAGGAACACCGCGAGTCGGATGCGGGGGAATAGCAGGTCCGCAGTTCGGCGCACCGCCTTGATCGGGCGTCGGTTCACGAAGTAGCGGAGCCCACGAGCGTGTGCAGCCCGACGCAGCGCGAGTTCTGGTCGGGTGTCTCGCCCCTTGTTGGCCTGCATCGACTTCCGCACGCCGGCGGACGATGCCCAAGACTTGTCGGACATGCGTTCTATCACACCCGCGTGGCACCTTGCCTCGAGACCAGGGGGAGCTAAACTGTCGCGGGTGAGCGACCGCCTGAGCACGATCGACTTGTTTGCTGGATGTGGCGGTATGACCGTCGGATTCCGCCGTGAGGGCTTTCGTCCGATCATGTCGGTCGAGTGGGATCTCGCGGCAGCCGCCACCTACGCGGCGAACTTCGGCGAATCGCACACCCATTGGGGCGACATCGAGCTAGTGCGCGATGACGAGATCCCCGGCGCCGAGGTGATCATCGGTGGACCGCCGTGCCAAGGCTTCTCCAACCTTGGCAGCAAGGATGTCGACGACCCTCGCAACAAACTGTGGAAGCAGTATCTGAGGTTCGTCGTCAAGGCACGTCCCCAGGTCTTCGTCATCGAGAACGTCGAACGATTCTCGCGCGCCAGCGAGTTTCAGCTCCTCCTTGATGAGGCCGACCACGGCCTCATCAAAGACTACAAACTCTCATACGGCGTCCTGCTGGCCGCGGATTACGGTGTGGCGCAACGCCGCCCACGGACCATCGTGATCGGGTCACGTATCGGTGAGATCCCGCTGCCGAAGCCGACACATGCGAAGGTTCCGACAGGCGATCTCCTGCCCTGGGAGACGGTGCGGAGCCGAATCGCCTGGGTCGACCCGTACCCGGCCACCACCGAGTTGCCCGCATCGCTGACCGAGTACTTCGGCCAGCGGATCCGGGGCGAATTCAAGGGAACCGACATCCACTTCGGCCGGCAGCCGACGGCGATGTCGCTGGAGCGCTACGACCATATCCCTCCAGGTGGTGGCCGGTTCAATCTCCCTGATCACCTGCTGTCCCGATGCTGGCGCGAGAAGAAGACCGGCACGACGGATGTCATGGGCCGTATGCGCTGGGACGCGCCGTCCCTGACGATTCGTACCGAGTTCTTCAAGCCCGAGAAGGGCCAGTATCTCCACCCCCAGTGGGAGCCGGACCGGCCGGATCAGCGGGTCAACCGGGTCATCACCCACTACGAGGCCTCGCTGTTGCAGGATTTCCCGAAGGACTACCTGTGGTGCGGCTCCAAGACCGAGATCGCCAAACAGATTGGTAACGCCGTTCCGTCGGGTCTGGCCGCCGCCATCGCTAAGCACCTCAAGGAGTACCTGAACTGAGCTCGAGACCGGTGAGGGGACGATGAAGCGACCCCTCACCGGTCTTGAGGACTACACGGTCGATGAGTGGCGAACCTGATCGAGCACGCTGTCGAGGAGACCTGGCACGTTCCCGCCGCCGAGGACGAGCTGGCGGTCGAGTATCCGGTTGGCCGTCTCGCAAGAGGTCTCGCTGACGAGTGCGCATCCATGACACGCCGAGAGATTGAGCTGGGATGTGCCCTGTCGATCACTCTCGATACACACCGGGTCGTTGGAGCAGACGTCCGCGTCGATCAGTGCCGCCACCAGCAGCGGAAGGATCTTGTCCGGCTCGCCCAGGCGTACGAGGCCTCCTAGGGTGCCCTGCGCGTCGCCCGCGGCCGTGTAGATCAGGATCCCTGCAGTGCGGTCGGAGCGCTCCGAATTCGCGTAGATCCGCTCCTGGAGTGAGGCGGATGCGTAACCGCTCGCGAAGGCGAGCCTGCGGATCAGCAGGTGGGCGATCGTGTGCAGCGCAATGAAACGCGGTTCCGGTACGTCCAGGTTCTGTGCCCACTGGTTGTATTGGCGTCGCTTGACCAAGATATCGGCTCTTGCTCGGACTTCGGGAAGGTTCTCCCACTCCGACAGCCGGTCTTCGTTGAAGCGGAGGAAGATGCCCTCGCCGAACATCTCCACAGCCGGGTACACCGGCATTCGACTCTGGTCGCGGCCGAGGTCCGCGAGAATCGGGTCGGCCTCCATGTTGTGCCGGCGGAAGCCCTTGAGCGCGCGGACCTCACGCACGCGTTGTACCTGGCCGACCGCGACGAGCCGATCAGTCAATGCTGACGGCCAGACAGTGTCGCCTGGCACCCGCCAGCCATCGACGATGAAATCACCGCCGCTGTGGTCCCGGCCGCCTTCCAACTTCTTGAGAAAGGCCGCCCACTCACCGTCCTTCAGCCCCAGCAGCGGAGCCTCCTCGGGATCGTCGTCGCCAGAGGCCAACTGGAGGACGTCCTCCTTCGACACACCCAGTTCCTCGGCGATCCATCCGGCTACCATGTCCGCCTGAGGGCCGCCGTTGTCCGAGACCACCTTCTCGAAATAGACGTGCGCGCGGATCTGGTCCCGTTGCGCGACGGACTGCGGGGCTTCCTCCGGAATGTCGAGGGCCGACAGCCGGTCGGCGATGTAGTTCCCGGTGGCCCCGCGTTGGACGGCGAGAAGCCGGTGTTCGCAGGGGTCCCCGCTGTTCGTCTCCTCCCACGGCTGCCGCCCGTCGCACCGGATGCCGTCACGTTGCAGCGAATCCTTGCCGACCAGGTCGGAGAGCGGGCGATCGCGTTTACATCCGTTGCAGACGACACGAAGCGAGGCGAGGCCTTCGCCGTGTTTCGTGGAGCGGATGAACCTCAACTCCTTGTAGGCGCGGCAGAAGCGGACGGCCTCCGCGGCGCCTGCGCCGGCGCCGCGATGGGCCCATTTGAACCAGTGGATGTCCTGGATATGGCTGCCCTTCTCGCAGATCGCGACGTAGCGCATCGGGACGAGTGAACCACCGCAGTCACACTTGTTGACCCATCGTCCTTTGCTTCTGCCGGTGAGCATCGACAGCTTGGAGCACTGCTCGCAGAACCGCCATGCCGGAAAACGCCAGTAGAGCAGGTGTGAGGTCTCCTTTGCCGCTCGACCGGCGTGAGCCGGCGGCTGCCGGAGGATGCCTCGCCCACGAGGGAGCCGCGCTACGAGCCGCTTGCAGCTGATCTCGGACGCTTGGTGCCTGTTCCACCAGGACGTATCGGGTGCGATCAGCGACTCGCCGCGGACATCGACGATCGCGCCCACCCCGAACGGGGTAATCGTTTCGGAAAGTCGCAGGTCATGCATGATCGGTTCCACGGCGGCCCTCCTCCATCGGCTCACGTACATGGACGGCGACGTTGGGTTCGACCGATCTCATCGAGTCTGCGACAAGCCAACCCTCGCCGCGCTGGTCGAATCTCTTGAGCAAGGCCTCGTCGTCGGCCTTGACGCGGTCGTAAAGCAAGCGAGTGCCACCCTCGCGTGCCTGCTTGGCACGGCGGTCCCAGTCGCGGAGGAGTCGCCACACCTCCGCCTCGGTCTCCTCCCGTTCGATCGGCTCCGAACGAGTCACTAGACCGAGGAAGGTCTCCACCAAGCGTTCGATCGTCCGAGACATGCCGTCGTCGTCGAGATCGAGATTCGACGCGGCGTCGTTCGCGGAAAGGGCTGATACGGAGTGCCGCAGCAGAGCAACCAGCGCACCGGCCAACGATCGAGCCCGGGAGGCCAGCGACCATGGAGTGACACTCGTCGGCTCAACACTGCGATAGAGCGCCTCGTGGTAGCCGCGGAACGTCTCGAAGTGTGAGCGGTCCCGCGCCCGATTGGAACGGAACAAAGTCGCCACGATGCCGTTGTTCAAGCCACGGCCGACGCGACTCGTGGCCTGGATGTACTCGGCGGTCGTCTTCGGTTGGCCGACCATCAGCATCAGCGCAAGGCGGGGGATGTCGATGCCCACCGACAGCATGTTGGAGGAGAGCACGACGTCTACGGCCTGGTCGGTCTGGTCGATGCTGCGTGCGAGCTCACGTAGATCGTTGGGGAGTTCTTCCGGTCCACGGCGGCTCGTGAGTTCGAGGACCCGATCTGCCCGTACCTTTCGGAAGGGCAGATTGAGTCGGTCCGCGCGTGGCTCCAGCCGGCCGTTGACGTCATCGACCACGAGTGTTCCGGTGCGGCCGAGTTCCCGAAGACTGTTGTGGTACATCACTGCGGTCCAGTAGGAGTCACGTGTCGTCCCGGTATCGGGCTCCGTGGCCAACACCGCGGGGATCTCCATGAGCGGGGCCGCGGTCGAGATGACCGCAGACACCTGCGAAAGCGACTGCGGCATGAGACCGACGTACAGGCGTCCCTCGCCACTCTCGACGGGCCGGGAGAAGAACGTTCGATCGCCATCCAGGCCTGCCGGAGGGTAGAGCGCGACCTTCCGCCCGTAGAGGCCCTGGATCTGTTCCTGTGAGGCCCGGATCGTGGCCGTCGAAGCGACGATCTTCGGGGAACTGCCGTCCCTGCTCAGAAGCATCTGGATCACTGCGTCGAACACCGCCACCGTGGTTCCGAGCGGCCCGGAAAGTAGGTGCAACTCATCCTGGATGATCAGGGAGGGCTGGCGATACGGGGTGCCGAGGCCGAGGAGCCTGCCCGACTCGGGACGGAACTGGAGCCGAGCGAACTTGTCGACGGTTGCGAGCAGGATGGTCGGCGGCTCCTCGTACAGCATCTCGTCCACCACCATGACCGGCAGCTCGCGACGGAACGTGCAGTCGGTGCTCGTGCAATGGATGACGACGTCGTGGCCCTCCAGCCGTACGCCGTACCTGCTCCTGTCATCAGAACGCTTCTCAGGCAGTAGCGCGGCGCCACACCACGGGCAACTCTCCACCTGGAACCGGTTCGCCTCCTCAGGGCGGGCCGCCTTGTGAAGGCGGTCGAGCGCAGCCTTGGCGTCCCTTCGCGTGCCGGGCGTGACCTCGTTACCCACCCACAGGCCGATGGAGAAGCGAGCCATGCCTTCCACCCGTCGGTCGGATCGACGGAGAAGCTCCATCGCGCAAACCAGGGAGGCCGCACGTTGGAACTGCTGCGCGGTGAGTAGACGCAGCGTATAGCGGGTGAGTACCGCGGTACCGGCGCCCGCGACGCCGTGGTCGAGCCGTCGCCGGAAGATCTCGATCGCGGTAAGACCGAGGTACGCCTCGGTCTTACCGCCACCAGTGGGAAACCAGATCAGATCGACGAGATCCCGATCCATGTGTTCGTCATCGACCGTCGAGGCCAATGCAACCAGGAGGAAGCCGAGCTGGAACGGTCGCCAGCGCGGTTCGGCCACTGATTCTGGAAGGTCGCCACGACGTACCGAGGTCTGGCGCATCTGCAGCCGCATCGCCGTCATTCCGAGCGCGAAGGCGGTACGCAGCGATCGCTGTCGCGGGTCGCGTAGCAGGTCAACGCCGACGCTCATCCGCCGCAGGGCGCCACGGGCTCGACCGGTGATCGCTCGTGCCACCGGAGCATCCGCCCCGAACCCCTCAGCGAGGCTCTCCTGTTCCTCCACCCAGACCGCGAAGGCGCCGACGAACGCGTCCAACATCTGAAGGATCTCGTCGGCGTGGGTGTCGATCCGAGCCAGATTGTTGAGTCGCAATGCGGCGGCCTCGACCGTGTCCTGATCGAAGCCCGTCGTTTCGATGGCAGGAACGACGAACGCCGGAACCGGATCGAGCAGGACACGAGTGCACTCGCCATCGGTCAACTGCCAGTCGGCCGCCATGCCGTGCCCGACAGCGTAGATCTTCTTGTCGCGATAGCGCAGACGCAGCTCTGCGGACTCGTCATCCAAGTCGATTGCTGTCGAGCCCCGGTACTCGAGGATCCGTCCACCTGGTGTGGGTGTGACGGCGAGAGCGATCTGGAACAGCATCAGAGGGATGTCCAACCGGTCTTCCCCGGTCGATTTGGCCATCACTCGTGCGTGCACCGTCACGAGATGCTTGTCACCGTACGGTCGCCACCGCGATCCGACCTCGATCGGAACTTCCCCGGCCTTGAGCTGGTGTGGGGGCCGATCCGGTGCGAGTTCCAAGCTCTCGAACCGAAACCGGCGACGCCGCCAGCGCGGAGGGCCATCGTCGGTGAGGGGTTGATACGTCCCTCCGGAGAAATCGCAGAAGACCTCCAGCCGATCCGTCACGAAGGAGATCGCAACTGATGAGGGCCGCCAATCCTCGGCGAGCGGGACACCTGAATCGTTCTCCTCCACATCACCGGTCGGCACGTCCGACTGGACCGGTTCCTCCGGGCGTGGGGCGTCGCCCGGCGGTTGGGCGGAGGCGATCGGAAAGAGCATGCCGACCGCATACTGACGGTCAGGCAGGTTGGTGATGACCTCTTCGTCATGATCGTCGGGCCCGACGTATGCCTTCCGCAGATGCGAGAGCGCGATCGCCTGTCCTCTGGTCAATGTCATCTCGTCACCAACCGCTGTCGAAGGAGTTGCTGAAGCCGCCGCTTGTCGTCCTTGTTCACCAGGATGTCCAGGGAGACGCGGGCGCGAGTCACGGCCACGTACAGAGCCGCCGTACCGGCTGCATCGAACGAGGCCGGGAGGTCGCAGATGATGATGCTCTCCGCCTCGAGGCCCTTCGCGAAGCGAGGACTGGTGAGGGTGAATCCACCGCCGGTCACGGTGGGAGGATCCGTCGAATCGACGCGGACGATCCAGATGTCTTCCCGACGGATCCCGTCGGAGACTAGGCCTCCCGCCACCGTCTCGGCCGCGGCGACGCCGGAGTTCCCGTCGAACGTGTGCCACCGGACCTTCTCCCCGTGGACGATACCGGGGTCACCGACGTCCGCGCCGAGGTACTCCTGAACCATGTGCACGATCGCCCGGGTGTTTCGGACGTTCAGATCCAGATCGACGGAGATGCCCTCCGACGCGACGATCTCGATCACGTCCGTGTCGTAGCCGCCGTCCACGTGCGCCTGGTTATTGCTGTCCAGGAACATGCGCCAACGGCCTCGCTCACGCCCGCCGACGGTGACCGTGTCCAGCCGGTCCATCATCTCGGCGGTCATCAGATCCTGAGCCTCGTCGACGAACACGGCGTCGTAGACCCGGCCTCCGTCCAACCGGTCGACCGGGAGGACGTCGATGTCGCGCCCCACCACATGTGGAGCGAAGAAGCGGAGGAGCTCCGGGGAATGGAACGTGATCAGGACCGACCGACCCTGATCGGCCTCCTGTTTCGCGGCCTCCACCAGTACCAGTGACTTACCGGTGCCAGCGCCGCCGAAGACCATCACCCGTGGATTACGAGCCAAGGAGGCGAGGACTCTGGCCTGACCCTCGGTGGCGCGGTTCTGCTCCTCGATGACCGCGCCACGTTGCGCGTCGATCACGGGCATACGGGTGAACTCCCCGAACAGGCGCGTTCGCAGGTCGTCGGTTCGCGCAATGCGCTGTGCCGCAGGCGCCGATCGTGCGGCGGCCGAGACAGCGTCGAGAGCCTCCGTCAACCTGGTGACGGTCATGTCGTCCTTCGCCAGCCAGTGAGTCGGCTGCCACTCCACCGAGTGAGGCGGTGTCTCGATGTCCGGAGTGATGACGACGGCCTCGTGCGCGAACCAGCCGATGCCTTCCTCACGAAGGATGTCTCGAAGCGCATACATGGCGGAGCGTGCCTGCTCCATCGGTGAGCCGGCCAGCTTGTGCCAGTCGTTACGTCGGTCGACGCTGTACCAGATCCCGTCGTACTTCCGGACGCCCCCGCCCTTGACTTCGACAACGATGAGAACCTTCTTCCACAGGACGACGAAGTCGGCCTCGGCCTGTTGCTTGTACGCGTGCGACCGCAACTTCACCGAGTGGAAGGCGACCGCGTCAGGATCTCCGGTCACCTCACGCAGTATCCGGGCGATGCGGCGCTCCGCGTCGCTGCCAGCGGTCCGCTCGATGTCTGACAGGTCAGGGACGAGAATCATGAGCGGTGCTCCTGCCAGAGATCCTCATACTCCTTATAGCCGAGCAGCTCCGTGAAATCGCCGAAGTTGTCGGCCATGTCGACGATGAGGCATTCCTCTTTCCCGCCGTTCATGGGGCCGCGCAGCCCACGACCCGCCATCTGGATGTAGGCGTTCGGGCTGAACGTCGGGCGGGCGATGTAGAGAGCCCGAACGCCCGGCGCATCGAAACCCTGGATTAGTAGGTCGCAGTTCGTGAGAACGCGGATCTCATTGTTCTTGAATCTATTGATGATGTCGCGACGTTCCTGTCCGCCGGTCTGCCCGCTCACTGCGGCCGCGGTGACATCGCGGCACCTCAGCGTCGCAGCCAGGACCTGAGCAGCCAGGACGTCCGGGGTGAAAACCAGCACAGGCCAGGTGTCATCGAGCCCCAGGATGTGGTTGACGAGCGTCGACATCCGGGCGTGGTCGCGGCCGATCCGGTCCATGACCGTCGGGCTGATGCGGCGAAGGGTCCGTGCGTCGTTTTGCTCACCTGGCTTGAGGTTGACGTCGATGCCCTTCAGGACCTGGTGCTGTACACGCGCGAGAACCCCGGCGTCGGCCAGTTCCCGATAGGCGTTCCCTTCATCGAACGCCTTGATCTTCTTGCGGCCGAAACGGCCGGCGAGCGCGTCCGTCGCCTCTATGGAAGTGCCTTTGAAGGGCGTTGCGGAGAGACCGATCAGCGGGCGCGCGAAGCCTCGACCGGCCACCCCGAGCCAGCTCAGGATTCGCGTGTACATCTCGGAGCCACCCGCACGGTGGCCCTCGTCGATGAACACCGCTGTCGCCTCGCTCAACCACTGATAGTCCGAGTCGTTGACCTTGAGGCGAAGCTGCGCGTCCGTGGCCACGATGAAGCTGAACTCGGTCTCAGGCCGATTGACAGTGTTACCGTCCCAAAGCCGGCCAATCGTCAGCGGGCGTTCGTCGCCGAGCCCTCGCCATACCGTGCTGACCGTCTGCACCGCCTGTTCGCAGAGCTCCTGGGACTGCGCGATCCACAGCACTGGCCCCCGGAGGCGGCCATCGATGAAGAGGCGTAGGACGGTCTCCGTCGCCACGCGGGTCTTGCCGGCACCGGTGGGCAGTTCCACCATCGCCTTGCGATAGACGCCATTCTCGTTCTTAGTGAGAACTTCCTGTAGCTCCTCACTGATCTTTTTCTGGAAGGCGTGCAGCGCGTTGAGCCGAACCGCACCGGGAACGATGAACTCCTGGTCTTGACGTTGATTGCGGCGGCCGGCAAATTCTGGGCCGAATCCCATCTTGCGCAACCACGTGATGGCTGCCGGCAGACCGGCCCACTTATCGGGAACATCAGAGAAGCCTCGGTCCCGGAAGTTCTGAGCGAGCTGCTGGATCGAGTCGTATCCCCATACGGTCAGGAAGAGACCAGCTACCGATGTCCTGCTGTCGACCAGTCCTTGCGTTTGGAGTGCCTTCCACAACCCCTTGGGTAGGGCATCCCGAAGATCGTCCGGCCCGAAGTAGACGTCAAGGCGTTCCTCGTCCGTCGTGGCGGCCTTGGCGCGCTGTCGTTCTTCCTCGAGTCGCTGATCGAGGCCGACCTTGAGGACCTGCGCCAGGTCGGCGTTCGTGAGACCGAGATCGAAGGCCTCGTTGACGAAGCGCAGCAGCCGAGGCTCGTCGCTTTCGTTACGGACGATGAGTCGAAGCCCATCCAGATGCCACTCGATCGACTGGTTCTCAGCGCCCTTCTCGTCGGTTACACGCTTGACCACCTGTACCGCCCGGGTCAATGTCGCGTTCCGTAGGTGACCTGAGACGTGTGTGGACCGCAGGCCGGGGAAGACGTCGAGGATCGGCTCGTCCTCCCGTTCTCCTTCAACCAAGATCGAGAAGGCGAAGACGTCCTCGAAGCGACGGCAGCCGACCGACTTCACAAACTCCGGCACCTGTGCTTCCGGTACTCGCAGGTAAGGCCGTTGACGCGTCTTGAGTAGCGCCTCCTGTTCGTCGCTGGTCGCGAGAAAGACCGTGGAGGGTGACCGTGATTCGGTAAAGTGACCGATCTTGGCCGGGATCGCTGGAGGCTGCGCGTCGGGGTAGGCGATCCGGGAGGAAGCCAGGATGAATTCGAGGAGCACTTCGTTCGGGATGCGGTTGTTGAACAGCTCGGCGCCGAGTGCCTCCTTGAGTACCTCGACCGGCACCGCCTCGAGTTCGTTCGGCAGCTCAAGGGCTGCGGCGAGCTGAGAGCCTCCGCGCAGCAGTGGGAGGAGCAGCTCATATCTGAGCATGGACGGTGCCACCACCTTGGAGGGTGGGCGAAATCCCTTGGTCGATTCCACGAGGCCGGCGTTCTCAACGGCCCACCGGACGGGCGACCACAACACGTTGTAGGACATGCCGGCGTCGACGTCGTCGCACGTCCAATCGGTGTTGTCGGCTTGGATCAGTGCGGTCGTCCACTGCGTACGCAACTGCTGTGATGCCTCCGCGTCGCGGAGGATGAACAACATGGAGAAGGGGCCAGGCCCTACACCGGGATAGAACTCGATCCGCTCGACTGGCCGTTCGCCGGGGCCCTGGTTCGCGTTGATGTCCTCCAGGACCCAGTCCCGGTACTTCTCGAAGTAGAACTCATCCTCCGAGGGGTATTCGCGTACCGGGTCGTGAATCACCCCGAGCGTATGCGCGGCTCCCGCCAGGCACCTGGTGCGGTCCAACGCCTTGACGCCCGGGATGCCCTTTAGGGGGATGTCGATATCGATCACCTCGCGCGGCCATGCCCAACCGCCGTCTCGTGTGGGCACCTTGACCAGGCTGGAATAGGCGGCGAGAGCCCTCTGCACGATGGGCAGAGGTACCGCAATGGCAGCTTTCCAAAGCCTGGTGTGCTCCTCGTCGCTCGAGTCTGAGGAGAGGCGAGCGAGTCGGGCGTTCAGGATCGCCAGCGGGTCGAGAGCGCGGAATCCCGCGTCCCTCAGCAGCTTGTCGATTCCGTTCTGCGACAGGAAAGCGGGGGCGACGAAGACCGCTCCCTCGATCTCGAGTCCTTCCACCTGGTGGAGGAATACAACGTTCTTATCCTGCAGCGACCGTAGGCCGTCGGTTGTCGGAATGACCTTGGCCCGCTCCACGTCGGGCAGGTTTCGCTGCCGGCAGACTAGCCGGAGCGCGTTCGCGGCGGAGACCGGATCGTCTCCCTCGGCCCATTCCCGCAGCCAGGAGAGGAGCCCGCGCTTCTTCGTCATCGCGGCCACTGCCCGCTTGATGTCGGCCTCGGTGCTGTCCAGCGGAGCGCCGTTCGCGGCTGCGAAGATGTGCCGCAGACGTGAGACCCGCTGCAATGAGGTGTAGCACTGCCAATGCGGGACGTCTGATCCGGTGTTCGGCGAGCCGATCCAGGCTTTGTGAATCGACTCGTCCAGGGCGATCGCGAAGTCGAGTGGCTTCAGGTTCGCCGCACGCGTCAGGGTTCCGTCAGCATCAGGGACGATGTCGGACCCCACTGCCATGTGCGGCACCTGCGCACAGAGCACCTCGTCGCCGTAGGAGAGCAGCTCTCGACCTCGAGCCGGCAGGTATTCCAGGTGCGCCGCCGCATCCTCAGCGGTGCGGACGCGCGGCATCATCGCGACGAACATCTCCGAGAGCTTCACGAGGATCTCTGCGTTGTAGGCGTTGCGAAGGAGCGTCGTGCGGTCGTCGTTCACGCTCCATGGAGCGTTGAAGAGGGCGGATGCTGAGGTCTTATCCTGCAACGGAAAGTACGACCAGAAACGTCCGATCCGGTGCTCTCGCCGCAGCTTCCGGGGAATCGCAACTGTCACCTTGACCTTCGCTCGAGAGACGGCCTCACCGACATGCTTTCGAGCCTCCGGGCTTGGGGCGTGCATCCGGTCCTCGACGATCCACTCCTCACCCTCACCGTCGGGGCCTTCGATCTTGAACAGGCCGCTGCCGAGGCTTCGGGAAACGTGGCTGGTCGTGAACGGCTCGGATCCGAGGATCCGAAGCCGCACCTCACGTACGGCACTCACGAAGAGCAGGAACTCCGATGAGAACTCGACGATCTCCTTACGAAGTCGAGTGGTGTCGGAGACGTTAGGAAGCTTGACGATCGTGGACGCCCACTCTCCGAGTTCGGCGAGTACGCGGTCTTCGGCGAACGCCCGGTTCGCGTCGATGACGGTCGCGGTACGGAGCACGGGGAGGCGCCTCACCGCCGAGCCGATCCCGTGAATGGCCGTTTGTGCCTCGGCGGAGTTGAACTCGAACGACACCGAACGGCTGAAGACTTTCGGCGCGCTGGACACAGCGAGCACGGACTTGAAACCGAGCCCGAACCGGCCGATCTCATCGCCTCTCTTGCCACTGAGATGCGCATGTGTGATGGCCGTCAGGCCACTCTTGGAGAACGGACGTCCAGCGTTGGCGCAGTACAGGATGTTGCGGGTGGTGTCGAGGACGATCTCGACCCGCCCGGAGTGCGGGCCCGATTCCATCCCGGTTCCCGACATGGCGTCGGCCGCGTTCTGGACGAGTTCGAGAAGCGTTCGATTGGCGTACCCACCGACGCGAATGGACTCCTCGTGATTCGCATGCTCCGAGATCAGGTCCGGCTTCACCCGATAGGAGGCGATGGTGCTGTCGAACAGGTTCTCTACCTCGCGGACGAGGCCCGCGTCGGGAGTCCACGACGGCTGCGTCATCGTCACGGTCGGTCACCTCTCGTACGGAGTTTTTCGATGTGGAAGGCTTCGGGAGAACCAGGTGGTCGGGATTGCCGGATCGCTCCACGGGTGTGTCTCGTGGTTGAACCGGTATCGGCCGTATGGGGACAGGCATCGAACCGTTCGGCGACGGCGTCGACAACTCTTGGCCTGTTCTTCTCCCGAATGTGCAATCCGACTCCCGCGTGTCGCAGCTCTAACAGTCGGAGAGCTCGATCGGCGCTCCGATTGCGGTGAAATCTAATGGGTATGGCTGATGAGCGTGTCATCGCCACTCGGAAACGAAACTCGACCTTCAAGTACGCCGAGTTCCTGGCCATTCGGCTCATCGCGGGCGAAAAGGGCAGAATAGTCGACTTAGCTGATCAATCCCGTAGCTTGCCGGGCTCGATGTCGGGGGCCGGAACGATCGGGTCGTCAGGGCGGGCGAGTCGCCAACGAGTCCCATGAATAAGCGTGTAGGGCTCGGTATCGCCATCGCTCCAGGGGTGCAGACGTGCGCTGACGAACCGTCCGAGAGTCGGTGCTGGAAGGTCGAGTTCCGCGGCCATCTGAGGATGCGGCCGGTAGTGCCCGAAGATCACGATGCCCTCCGGCCGCAGGTTCCGGCGGGCGTCTCGTACTCGTTTCGCGCTGTCGACCTGCTGTGCAGCGGTCTGGATCGTCGCGCGATTGACCAGTTCCCCGGGTAGCTCGCGGAAGAGATTGTCGACCGCGGTCTGTCCGCCCTTCGCGTACGCGATGAGTTCGAGCTTCCGCGTGTCCGTGATGTGCAGGAGAGTGTTCTTCACCAGGTCCGCGCCCGCCACCAGCCAAAGGATCCGACCGCGGGCCTCTTCGTTGAGCTGGCGTTTCTTGTCGCGTTGATTGCCCCGGGGTTTCAGGACCTCATCGCTGATTCGGATCAGACCGGATGCCCAGCGGGCAGTGTATTCGTTGGCCCAGACCACGAGGGCAATCTTGTTCCCACGACTGTACATTTCCTCCGGGATCTCCCATTCGTAGAGATTCCGGGACCATTTGCAGTCGACGTCGGCGCCGGCGATGCTGTAGTCCAGCTCCACGCCGTCGCGGAACTCGAATTCGCGCTGGATCCAAATCTCCACGAGAGTGCCGATATGCGTCTTCTCGGTCTTGAGGAGCTGCGTGAAATCCCAGCGGCCGGTCCGTTGTCCATCGTAGATCTGATCCAGTGCCTCACGTATGGCGTACCCGGTTCGGTCGCCATACGGATCCAGCTTCGAGATCGCCGCGTGCACCGCCCAGAGTTCCGGATCCTCGTCGGCCGTGGGTGGTCGGGTGCCGAGGATCTCGACGGGGCCCCGGGACGGCTTCGGTCGGTTCTTCGTCGTCGGGCGGGGTGGGCGGAGGCGTTGTCGCCGTACCCTCAGGGTTCGAGGTAGGTATGCACTGCCGTCCTCCTCGACCCCGTCTTCCCAAAGCGGGTCTTGTCCGGGTAAAGCCGATGCCATCGCGGTCTCGCCTCCCGAGGCGCTGCTGTTAACTCAAGGTGCTTGGTATCTGTTGACCATGCTAACACTGATATCTGTACCAGGCTACTGCCGGTTTCGGTGACGGCCGCTCGCGACTGCGGCGTCAGGATCAGTTCGATAGCGTTGAGCCGCACCTCAGCCGCCACCATCGAGGGGAACAAGTGGAGCTCCTGCACTCCGGCAAGGTCCGGGACGTCTATGCCGACGGCAACGATCTGATCCTGGTCACCTCCGACCGGATCTCCATCTACGACGTCATCCTGCCCACGCCGATCCCGGACAAAGGGAAGATCCTCACCCAGCTTTCGCTCTGGTGGTTCGACCAGCTCTCAGACGTGATTCCGAACCATGTCATCTCGGCGACCGATGTGCCGGCGGAGTGGAGTGGGCGGGCCATCCGGTGTGAGCGCCTGGAGATGGTCATGGTGGAGTGCATCGCGCGTGGCTATCTGGCCGGGTCGGGGCTGAGGGACTACGAGCGGGACCGGACCATCTCCGGCAATGTCCTGCCGGAGGGCCTGGTCGAAAGCTCGCGGCTGCCGGAGCCGATCTTCACGCCCAGCACGAAGGAGCCGGTCGGCGGCGGGCACGATGAGCCGCTCACCTTCGAGCAGACGGTGGAGCTAGTGGGTAAGGAGCTGGCGGAGGAACTGCGCCGGGTCACGTTGGAGGTGTACCGGCGCGGGTCGGAGATCGCTGCGACCAAGGGCATCATCATCGCCGACACCAAGATCGAAGTGGGGCACGCGAACGGGGTGCTGAAGCTCGGTGACGAGGTTCTCACGCCGGATTCGTCGCGGTTCTGGGGCGCGGACGAGTGGAAGCCGGGCGGCGTGCCGCGTTACCTGGACAAGCAGTTTCTGCGTGACTGGTCGGGGCAGCTCACCGACTGGAATCGCACCGCGCCGGGTCCGGAGATCCCGGACGAGGTGGTCGAGGCCACCCGCAACCGGTACGTCGAGGTCTACGAGCGGCTCACCGGCGATCGCTGGCGCTGACCGCGGTCATCCGACGCTGCCGTCCGCGGATCAGGTGGGTTCCGTGGGCGGCGGCGGCGATCACCCTGGTCCGTCTGCCGAACGATCAGCGATGCGCAGCGCTCGGCTGCTGCTCAGACCAGTTGATCGGAACCTTGCACGCGCCGCACGAGAGTTGCTCGCCGCAGGTGGGGCACCAGTCGTTGGTACGCCGCAGATACCACCCCAGGGCGACCCCGGCGAAGAGGCTGAGCAGTCCGACGACCGCCGAGACCGTGACGGCGCCGGTCATCGCAGCGGACTCCGCCGCACCAGCCGTAATGCTCGCTGGTCGAGGGCCGGATCGGCGTCGGCCCGCGAAGTCACGTAAGGCGCGGTGAAGGTGTCCACGCCCGTACCCCGATGGTTTTCCGGGCGGTAGGTGACGGTGACCGCCCGGGGCGAGGCTGCCTCGATGATGCCGGCCCGCCATCCGTCCCGATAGACCCACACCGGATCCGCTGGCCGGTAGCTCTCGGCCGGGGCCACCTCTGCCGGGTCACGGTAGGGCGGGGTCACGGTGGGTGTGGACGCCATCAGGTTCGGCATGGGGGTTGCCTCCACGGTCTCGAGGCGGTGCTCCGGGGGTTCTTGAGCAGCACCCGCAACTAGCTGAGCAGCCGAAGATTTCGGCACGCTCCGTTAGCGGTTGGTACGTGTCTGTCAGCTATCATGCTCGTCATCAAGTGCGTCCGCAAGGCCGTCTGCACGTGCATCCGCAATGAGCGAATGATCGTGTCACCGCGATCCACCCGTTCCGCGGGAACGATCTCCGCTCTAGGATGCGTAAGGTTGCGCCGGGCAGTCACAGAGCAGCGACAAGGAGTCAGGTGAGCGCGGGTTCGCAGGAGGAGGCGCCGGGAGGCGGCCCGACCGTGCTGCGTATCCTGCTCGGCTCCCAGCTTCGGAAGCTGCGGGAGTCGAGGGGGATCACCCGGGAGGCCGCGGGTTACGAGATCCGTGCGTCCGGGTCCAAGATCAGCCGGATGGAGCTGGGCCGGGTCAGTTTCAAGGAACGCGACGTCGCGGACCTGTTGACCATGTATGGGGTCAGCGACTCCGCCGAGCGGGACGCGTTGATCGGTCTCGCCCGGCAGGCCAACAATCCCGGCTGGTGGCAGCACTTCAGTGACGTTCTTCCCACATGGTTCCAGGCGTATCTCGGTCTCGAGGCGGCGGCCTCGCTGATCCGGACGTATGAGATCCAGTTCGTTCCGGGACTTCTCCAGACGCCCGATTACGCACGTGCCGTCATCATGTTGGGCCATGCCGGCGCGACCGCCGACGAGATCAACCGGCGAGTCGACGTGCGGCTTCATCGACAGCAGATCCTCACCCGTCCGGGTGGCCCGCAACTGTGGGCGGTGATCGACGAGGCGGTGCTGCGACGCCCCATCGGCGGTGTCGACGTGATGCGCGCTCAGATCGAGGCGCTCATCGAGGCGGCGAAACTGCCCGGCGTCCGGTTGCAGATCATCCCGTTCCAGGCGGGCGGTCACGCGGCGGCCGGCGGACCGTTCGCCATCCTGCGCTTCCCTGAGCCGGAGCTGCCCGACGTGGTCTATGTGGAGCAGCTGACCAGCGCCATCTACCTGGACAAGCGCGAAGATGTGGATCACTACGCGATGGCGATGGAGCGGGTCTGCATCGACGCCGAGCCGCCGAACGACACGCCCGACATCCTCGGCAAGCTGCTGAACGAGGTCGGCCGCCCGGCCTGATTCAGCGCGAAGTCCGGCCGCGGGGCTCCGCGACCGGACTTCTACGAAATGCCTGAGCGTCAGGCGACCAGGTTGTCGAAGTCCCCGTCGCGGACGCCGCCGAGGAACGCCTCGATCTCGGCCCGGGTGTAGATCAGTGCCGCACCCTCGGGATCCCGGGAGTTACGCACGGCAACATCACCACTCGGCAGGACGGCGCACTCCACGCAGTTGCCACTTGGGTTGCTGCGCCGGCTCTTCTGCCAGGTCAC
>NZ_JBFAMR010000061.1:0-53596 GCF_040656595.1 Actinoplanes sp. NPDC049802 | reverse complement strand
CCGAGGGCTCCGCGTCCTCTTCCAGCATCGCCCGATCTCGCCGCCTTCGCCCGTGTCGCACCAATCAACACATTCGCGTTGCTGAGATCAGCTCACTGAGGCTTATTCATCCTGCGTAGCGGTCGGCCTCGACGTGGTGCAGAACGAGGATGGCCTGCACGATCGCGGTGGCGCGGCGCGGGCAGCAGCGAAGCTTGGCCAGGATCTTCCAGGTCACGCCGTGGCGTTTGCGCTTGCCGGAGTAGTACGGCTTCTGGTCGGCGACCCGGTCGATCGGGATCAGCGCGCCGTCCAGGATCGCGTAGGCCAAGGGCAGCGACTTCGCCGCTGGCGGGATCGGCGTCCTCGGCCGGCTCCAGCGGCGCATCATCGGCCGTTCCACCAGGGTGTACAGCAGCCAGCCGCCGACCAGTGTGACGGCGAGGAAGATCTCGACGACCCCGATCCCGGCCGGTGCGCTGAAGCCCCTGGCCCGGCTGCGCCACACCCGCACGGCCGGCGCCGGACCGGACGTGTGGCTGCTCGGAAGCGGCACGACGGCCGCCGAGATCGCCGCCCGGCAGCTGCTCGGCTACTGTTACGGCCACTTCCTCAACCCTGACGGCAGCCGCACCAGCCTGGACATGTTCCGGTCCGCCGCCGCGGGCGCACCCCGGATGCTGGCGGTCCGGGTCTTCGTCGCCGCGACGGTGTCCGCCGCCGAGGCCCAGGCCGCCGACTACCTGCTGTGGCGCAGCCGCAAGGACCTCGGTGCCGACGAGCCGCTGCCGCCCGCCGGCGAGGCCGACCGGCACCACTGGACGGCCGCCGAACGCACCCGTGCCACCCGCAACAGCCGAGCGATCGTGGTCGGCGACCCCCGCCAGGTGCGCGAGACCATCACCACCATGGCCGCCATCCACGACGTCGACGAGGTAATGATCAACATGTTGCTGCCGGAGATCGGGGAACGCGTCAGCGCGTACCGCCTACTCGCCGATGCCTTCAACCTTCGACAGTGACCTGGCGGCCCCGGCGGACGCCCGGCGGGCCTCAGGCCCTCGGCCCGGCTGCCTGATCGGCACGCCCAAGACAGAAAGTCGACGCGGACGGCCTTCTGACTTGATCACGCCCGGAACCGATCGCGGTACGACCGAACGCGCTGGCGTCCCGAACGGCTCCGCGCAGCGAGTTGAGCCTGCATCCGCAAGACGGGCATACTGCCGCGAAGACCCGAATGATTGTAGGACCGGTCGGAGCACATGACCCCGGCGGCCGTAACTGACATCAGCCGTTGGTACCACCCGACCGTGGCCATTCTGCGGCGATGAGCGGCGCTGCGGCGGAGGCTCCATCAACGTCCATTTCAGGCCGAATGCTGCCGCGCCAGCGGTTTGCGCTCGTGACACCGCTCGCCGTGGCTCCATCGGTGCAATCTTTCCGGCACGAGAAGACGCCTCGGTCGACCGATGGTCGCGATGGCCACGACCGGCCAGATGAGTGCACCTGGCTTTGAGCATGGAGCCCTATTCAGAACAGGGCTGGAGGCAGTGGCGCGGTCCCGCGTGAGGGTGACGATGCGTAACGGCGGTCGTCCGGTGAGGGTTCGCCTGGGTTGTGTGGACTCAGGAGTACCTCGGTGGACGACCGCCGCGTAGTGAGCGTATGACCGGGCTGCGCCCGGACCAACTCGCAGCCCTGATTCTGACGGTGTCCACCCTTGTGGGTGACTGGCAGCCGAAGAAGGGCCGTCGCAAGATCCTGGACCTGCACCGGGCGGTGGTGCTGACCTTGTTCCTGCTGCGGCACGACAACGTCCAGGACGTCGCGGGTGAGCTGTTCGGGTGTTCACAGCCGACGGTCTCGCGGGTGTTCCGCATGATCAGGCCGCTGCTGGAGCAGGCCACGGCCGCAGTCGCCGCGCAGGCGGTGCAGCGGGCCCGGCTGGGTGCGGTGCTGCTCGACGGGTTCGTCGCGCCGACCGGCGAACGCACTGACCGGACGGACCTGTTCTCCGGCAAGCATCGCCTGTCCGGCATGAACGTGCAGGTCATCGCCGACCTGGACGGCCGGCTCGTCGACACCGGAACGCCGATCGGCGGCGCACGGCACGACAGCGTCGCATTCACCGCATCTGGGCTGCCTGAACGGTGGGCCGCTCACCTCGCCGACGGCGGGCCGGGCATGCTCGCCGACAAGGGCTACCTCGGCTGCGAGCCACGACGCCGTACCGCAAGCCGCCCGGCCGTCCGTTGACCGAGGTCCGCAAGAGCTGCAACCGAGCGTTGAACAGCCTGCGTGCTGCCGTGGAACGCGCCATCTCGCACCTGGTCAACTGGAAGATCCTCGACCTCGGCTACCGCGGCCGGATCTCCGAGTTCCCCGACGTGCTACGCACCGTCACGAATCTTGAGATCTACCGGACACGCGCCTGACGACGTTCTGAATAGGGCTCATGGTGTCAGTGCCTGCGACGCAGCCGAGGTTCAGCTTTCGCCGCAGCGTAGTTCGCGAACCTGGCGCATCATCTCGGTCTCATGGGCGCTGGCTTTGATGTCCTGCCTAGCGCAGTTCAGGACGCCACCCCTACCGACCGATTCCCACGAGATCACCGTGCCTTCGTTCGTTACGCCGTCGCAGCTGTAGCGAAACGGTACGTCGACGGCTCGGATCCATACGTACCCCACGAAGCGCCCGGTCCAGAAGAAGGTCGAGGAGTCGCCTGTAGCAGGGCGGTGCACGGTGCCGTAAGCGACCAGCGGCCGCCGTTCCTCTGCGTATGTGGCCACCATCTGGCGGTAGATTTCCTCCGCCGGCACCGGCGGGCCGGCCTGCACCGTGGCCGTCCGGGTGTTGAGCTGGGTATACGGCTCGTCGAGCGTCATGCCTTTGGTGACTGCATCGAGCACCGGCGTTATGCCGGTCAACAGCGGGCTTCTTGACACGGTCCCGAACGTCGTCTGTCCCGACGTACACACGGCTGGCTCGGGTGTTGGCTCGGCAAGAGTGGGCACGGCGGGAGTGGGTTCGGCGGGCGCGGAGCAGCCGGCCAGGAGGAACAGGGCGCCGAGAGCAAGGGACCGTCGCTGCATGGTTGATCACGGTAGATCAGACGGTCATCCGAACCCCGGCACGATCGGCATGCTGGCTGTCGACGCGGCTCCGGTACAGCGTTCGTCGGTGCGGCGGAACGTGTCAAGGATTTGAGGCCAACGGGAGTTATGCGGCCTGAGGTTCCGGCTCGGGTTTGTTGATCCAGACCTGTTCGGGCAGTTCGAGGATCTTCGGTAGGAGCCGGTCGGTGCTGAACCGTTCCGGATTCGCTGCGCGGGCCGCTGCGAGGGTGTCCTCCCGGGCGGCCCGGACCGTGAGGTGGCGGCCGTGGTGGACCTCGGCCGGGGTGTGCAGACCGATCCCGGAGTGCCGGTGACAGTTGTTGTACCAGGTCACGAAGTCGGTCATGAACGCCCGGGCGGCCGCGAGGGACGCGAACCGGTCCGGGAAGACCGGCGCGTACTTCAACGTCTTGAACCAGGCCTCGCTGTACGGATTGTCGTTGGACACCTTCGGCCGTGAGTGCGACCGGGTCACGGTCAGGTCTTCAAGCAGGTCAGCCACCGATTTCGAGGTCATCGACGTGCCCCGGTCAGCGTGGACCACGTGCGGAACGCCGTGGACATCGAAGATCTCCCGCATCATCGACGCGGCCAGCGGCCCCGACTCGCGGGCGTGCACGCGGACACCGACGATGTACCTCGAGTAGACGTCGATCATCACGTAGGCATCGAAGTACGAGCCCTTCGCCGGGCCGGCCAGTTTCGTGATGTCCCAGCTGAACACCTGCCGTGGCCCTGTAGCGACCAGCTCCGGCCGGGTGCGGGCCGGATGCCGGGCCAGCCGGCGACGCTCACGGACCTGCCGGTGCTCACGCAGGATCCGGTACATCGTGGCGATCGAGCCGACGTAGACGCCCTGGTCGAGCAGGGCGGCGTAGACCTGCGCCGGAGCAGCATCGACGAACTGCGGGCTGTCCAGCAGCCGCAGGACCTGCTCGCGTTCGGCCGTGGTGAGCGCGTTGGCCGGCACGGTCCGAGACCGCGTCGAAGGGCTCGGCCGGTGCCGGGCCCGGTCGGCGCTGGACCGGGCGATTCCGGTCATCGCCGCTGCGGCCCGGGTCGTCGTCCCGGCACCGCCGATGATGTTGAGGTTGTCTTGCTGGGTGAAGCGGCCGGTTTTGGGGTCGTACCAGCGTTTGCCGAACTTGGTGAGGTCACCGTTGACCAGCCCTGCCGCATAGCCATACACCACTGGGCGTCGTAGCGGTTTACCTGCCGGTTAAGCCGGTCGTAGGCGAAGTTGCGGGCCCGTCGGCGGCTTGGCGGTAGGGGTTCGGTCCCGCTCATCTGCACATGAAATCAACGCTAGCGGACTAGATGAACTCACTAATAAGGATACCGAAGATCACTGCGGCGATCACGATACCCAGCGCGATGAATGTCATCCGCTGACTTCTCACCAGCAATCACCATCCTCTCGGCAGTCCTGAATCCCTGTACCGTGCCAGAAGTCGTCGCACACCCGGTAAGCTGGGATTTCTCGTTTTACGTCGAGGATCATCAGTATGTTGGTTCGGCTGGTGTACTTGATGATGATCCGGCTGGTCGGTGCTCTCGGGTTGCTGGTTCGTAGCGAGACCGCGGTGGTCGCAGAGGTTCTCGTCCTACGTCATGAGGTGGCGGTACTCCGCCGACAGTTGAAGGGTCGGCCCCGGCTGTCCTGGCCGGACCGCGCCATCCTGTCCGCGCTGGGCCGGCTCCTGCCTGCCGCTGTTCGGGCTCACCGGCTGGTCACCCCTGCCACGCTGCTCGGCTGGCACCGGTGGCTGCTGCGCCGGCGCTGGACTCATCCGCGTAAGGCAAGTCGGCCTCGGATCAGCGACGAGATCCGTGACCTGGTCCGGCGTCTCGCCCGAGAGAACCCACGGTGGGGACATCGGCGCATTCAGGGTGAGCTGCTACGGCTGGGCCACCATATCGGCGCGGGCACGATCCGCCGCATCCTCGCCACCCGGCGCCTCGGCCCGGCACCCCGTGAAGTGGACACCAGCTGGCAGACGTTCCTGCGCGCGCAAGCGCACGGTCTGCTGGCGATCGATTTTTTCCACGTCGACACGATTCTGCTGCGACGTTTGTACGTACTGGTGGTGATGGAGGTGGCCACCCGTCGCGTCCACCTGCTCGGGGTCACCGCTAACCCGGATCACAGCTGGGTCGTCCAGCAGGCCCGCAACCTCGCCATGGACCTCGGCGACCGTGCCGGTCGGTTCCGGTTCCTGATCCGAGATCGGGACGGCAAGTACAGCGCCGCGTTCGACGAGGTCTTCGCTGCCGAGGGCATCACCGTGGTCAAGATCCCGCCGCGGACGCCGCGGGCGAACTGCTACATCGAACGCTGGGGCCGCAGCCTGCGTGCAGAGTGCACCGACCGGCTGCTGATCTACCACGAACGACACGCCCTCGCGGTGATCAGCGAGTACGTGGACCACTTCAGCAATCACCGCCCGCATCAAGGCCGGCAACAGCTGCCGCCCAACCACGACCCGGCCATCGTGATCGCCATGGACGCTCCGGTACGCCGCCGACAACGTCTCGGCGGCGTGATCAACGAATACCACCGGGCAGCCTGAAACGATATTCAGAGTGCCAGCTCACGGCCATGTACAGGGTTTTGGCACGGTACAGGCTCTCAGCCCGACTACTCCGGATGAGAAGTCCTGGTAAGGACCGATACCGATCTGCTCTATACCGCCGCACCGCGAGGGCTGCTGCCCTGGACCCGGATGACGTGTTGGACTTCTGAATGCCCGTTCATCGTTTCTCGACCAAACACCCCAGTTGATTGATATAAGGCCCGCCCGGAGGACTGCCGACGAACGAAGTCGAAGCGTCGAGAGCCCACGGTGGCCGGGGTGCAACTGTTCTGCTCCTGGCGGTGGCTTCATCGACTCGCGGTTCTCGCCGATAGGTCGATCAGCAGCTAATCACGACAATCCGATGGAGGTAAGTCATGTTGCTGAGTCTCGGTACGTCGGCCGGATCCAGCTGGACCTCCTATGCGGCTTGGACGCGGTTGAGCGGAAGCCAGCGGCGGTTGGCCGCCGATATCGCTAGCGGGGCCGATCAGCGGGTCATTGCTGCGGATTGGGCTGCTGTTCAGGACAACCAGGCCCGCGTTCGCCAGCTACGGCCCGGACACGTCCTGGATGTAACGGCCTGACCGTATCGGGTAGGTGGCGCTCTGGCTTTGTCGCGGTGATTGCTTCGCTGATGCAACCGGCGTCGTCGTTGTCTCGCCGACGGTGTGGCCGATGAACCGGAACGGCGCACAGGAGGTGCCTTGATGAATCAGAATCTCGTCTTGATCGCCGAAGATGACCGCGATGTGCGTGAGCTGCTGTCCTTCTCGCTGGAGTCAGCCGGTTATCGGACGGTGGGCGCGCGCGACGGGCGGACCGCCCTGCGGATCTTGCATACCGCCCGGCCGGTTGCCTTGATCACCGATGTGCTGATGCCGGACATGAACGGCATCGAGCTGTGCCGTCTGGTACGCAAGACCGGCGACAGTCGTACCGCGATTCTCATGGTGTCCGCCAACGTCCATCAGCATGATATGGAGGCGGGGCTCAGAGTCGGTGCCGACCGGTACCTGCCGAAGCCTGTCACGCCGCGGCGGCTGGTGGCCGAAATGCGCGACGTCATCACCGGCAAGTTCGCGGCAGCGCCAGCCACCGATCAGAACCCTATCGCCGTTCCGGCCAGCAGCCGGCCCATGGGTACTCCCCGGAGGCAGGCATGGCGGCTGTGCCCGTAACAGTGCTTGGCGGCATACTTTCTTGCCCCTGAGCTGAGTACGAGGGCTTGATGGGCGAGATCGTGCTGGTGGAAGACGATGACGACATCCGAGCCATCACTGCACAGATGCTGCGCCGGGCCGGCCACACGGTTGTGGAAGCCCCGGACGGCGCTGCGGGCCTTCAGGCGGTCCTCACACGTGTACCGCATCTCGTCGTTAGTGATATCGACATGCCGGTGATGTCCGGCCTGGACTTGTGCCGGGTCCTGCGGTCCGATCCGCGGACCGCCAGTCTTCCTGTGCTACTCGTCAGCGGAAGCCTCCTGCCCGGCGATCGGCGGCCGTTCGACGCTCAAGCCAGTGCCATTCTGGTGAAGCCTTTCCGCCGCGGCGAACTGATTGATCGCGTAGAGGAACTCTTACGTGACCGGCCATCAACGAGCTGACTAGCGGACATGCACGCCGGGGCGCCGAGCGTTTCGTGGCAAGCGGGGGTCGGCCCGCGTCTTCTCCAGGTTATCGACGTAGTCAGCGGTGATGTGCTCGGGCGGGGTCGGTGTAGCGGTGGAGGTTGGACGCAGAGCCGGTCGTGGCCGTGGGCGGCAGATCTTCGGTGACGGCAATCGTGCCAGACCTCGTGGGGTTGTCTGTGGGCTCGGCACCTGCCAGGGCTCATTTGATCCGTTCACGTGCCGATCAGGGTCGACGGAGTCACGCTTGGACAGGCGCGTCGGAGGTGCGAGGTGACGGTCGGTAGATCGTTGATGCGTACGGGCCTGTTCGCGCTCGCGTATGTACTGGCTACCGTCGCCGGGCGGCAGACGGTGATGGACGGCACGAACCTGAGCATGGTGTGGCCGGCGGCCGGCGTCCTGGTGGTGTGGTTCTGTGCCCAGCGCCATGCCCGAGCCCGTTGGGCGGATGTCGCCGCGCTCGTCGCGATCACCGTGACGGTGAATCTCGCAACCGGTGCCAGCGGCCGGCTCACGGTGGTGTTCCTGTTGGCCAACCTCGCCCAGATCGGACTGTTCCTGTGGTTGTTCCGCTGCTGGCAGCCAGCGCTGTGGATCGCCGACGGCCGCCAGGAGCTGACCCGGCTGCGGGACCTGTGGCTGCTGCTGGGCGCGGCCACGGCCAGCACCGGCGTCGGCGCCGCTATCGGCACCACCGGCCTGTGGCTGATCAACGGGCACTTCGCCTGGTCGTCCGGTGCGGTGTGGCTGGCTCGCAACACCGCCAGTGTCCTGCTGATCGGCGCGGTCGGTCTGCGTATCAGTTATGCCTGGCACAACCGTCCCACGCGCTGGGCCTGGCACGATGCGGGCCGGTGGGCACGCACGGCGTTGCGGGCGAGCAGCGGGTTGCGCGTTGCCGAATACACGGCGCTAATCGGGTGCTCGGCGCTGGCGTACTGGCTGGCGTTCGCCGTGGTGCAGGGCCTGCCAGTGGCGTTCCTACTGATCGCGGTCACCGTGTGGGCAGGGCTGCGAATGCCGACCACCTTCGTGGTCTGCCACGACCTGGTCGTCGGCGCCGTCGCGGTGCTGTTCACGCTGTACGGCTCCGGCACGTTCGCCGCGATCGGCGACCACGCGACCCGGGCCTTGGTCGCGCAGGTGTTCGTCGGCATGGTGGCCGTGATCGGCCTCGCCCTGGCCCTGGGGCGTGACGAACGCCGGACACTGATGGCTCAGCTGGTCGCTGAGAAGGAGGAGGCCGCGCAGAGCGCCGCCCTCAACCGGGCGATCATCGACTCGATGGCCGACGGTCTCGCGGTGATCGACGCCGAGGGGCACGTGCTGCTGCGTAACGAGGCCGCAGCACGGATGCTCGGCGGCCGTACCGGCCCCGGCGATCAGCTCACCGACACCGGCTTCTACGGCCTATTCCACCCCGACGGCAGTCCGATGGCCGACCACGAGAGCGCCTACGCCCGAATCATCGCCGGCGAGGGCCACGCCGTGCACGAGATGCTGATACGCAACCCGGACGTACCCGACGGCCAGATCGTGACGGCGACCGGCACCCGCCTGGACGACCAACACGGCGGCGTGCGCGCCGTGCTGCTCCTGCACGACATCACCACCGAACGCCGCCACCGCGACGAGCTACGGCAAGCCCACGACGCGTTGCAGGCCCAGCAGGCGTACCTGACCCAGGTTCTCGACGCCATCGACGTCACCGTGATCACTTGCGACACCAGCGGCACGATCGTGCACGCCAACCGCACCGCCCGCGGCGCACTGCCCGACGGCCCGGACGCGCACACCGTCGCCACCGCCACCCCACGGATCGGTCTGACGCATCCCGACGGCGTCCCTGTGGCCGTCGAGGACACGCCACTGATGCGGGCGTTGCGGGGCGAGCACGTCGACGGCATGGAAGCCGAAATCGCTCTGCCCGACGGCAGCACCAAGGCGGTACTGCTGCACGCCCGCCCACTCACCGATACCACCGGACAGCTGATCGGGGCAGTCGCCGCCTCCTACAACGTCACCGCGCTACGCGAACGCGAAGCCGACCTGCAAGCATTCGCCGGCGTCGCCGCCCACGACCTGAAAGCTCCCCTCGCCGCCGTCGCCGGCTACGCGGAGATCCTCGACGACGAACTACCCGCCGACACCAGCGCAACAGTGCGATCCATGCTGGCCCGCATCACTGGCGGCGTGGACCGGATGCGCAGGCTCATCGACGACCTGCTCTCCTACGCCACCGCCCGTGACGCCGCTCTGAACCTGCAGCCGGTCGACCTCAATGCCATCGTCGCCGACGTGATCGCCGAACGCACCGCCCACCTGCGCACCCACGGCAGCGACGGGCGACCGGTGCTGTTCCCCGACATCTACACCGGCCCGCTGCCCACCGTGCACGCCGATACGGCGATGATCCGGCAGCTACTGGACAACCTGATCGGCAACGCCCTCAAATACACCCTGCCCGGCCAGCCCGCCCGCATCGACATCTCCGCTCACCGCAGGCCCGGCGACAGTCACCACCGCATCGTCATCGCCGACCGCGGCATTGGTATCCCCGACAACGAGAAACCCCACGTCTTCGCCTCGTTCCGCCGCGCCGGTAACCACGGCAACCGCCCCGGTACCGGCCTGGGCCTGGCAATCTGCCAGCGCATCGTCGACCGACACCACGGCACCATCACCGCCGCCGACAACCCCGGCGGCGGTACCCGCATCCACTTCACCCTGCCCACCACCGACCAGACCGCCATCACAGCCGCATCCGAGCCGACCCCGGCCGCGGTACAGAGCAGCCGAGGCCCCGGCCGGTAGGGATTCATCCTTATCCATCTCGGCTGTCCGCAGCAACTGTGCCCGTGTACTTCCAGGTTCGGCAGCCGCAGCGTCCGACAAGTCGTCGGCGTCGAGGGCCGATGCCGGATACCGTCACGACGACGCAGCCGCACCAGCCAACAACGTGAACCGCCCCAACGGGCCCGTGATCATCTCCTCGTCAGTTGCGCGACCTGTTCCGCTTGTGATCGGTGACAAGCGTTATGTCCCCCGCAGGATGGGAAAACGCCAGAGAGGAATCGACGCGAGGAGGGGACTGCGGTGGACACGGTGGATCCCGGGCTGGGCGGCCTGTCGAGGGAGTCGGCCGAGGCGGATGCCGTCGAGCAGGTCATGCCGGTGATCGAGACAAGCGAGGAGCCGGCACCGGCAGCACCCTCGTTGGAGGCAGACGCCGCTGATGCCGTCGAGCAGCAGCAGATCGTGGTGACCGACGAGGAGGAATATCGCAGATAGCTCGACCGCATCGCCACGTCGGGTCCCGTCGCCGAGAGTCGCCGGCGCATGAGCCTCGCTGCGGCACGACCGGCCGGCGCGGAGTACACGCGTACGGGAATCGCTGGCTATGCGGCCCAAGACTGCTGGTGTCACGACGGCAGCAGCTCTGCTGACGTTTCGTGAGTATTGGTAGGGCTTTTGAGGCTTTTCAACCGGTGTTCGCTTAGCGGATCAAGGTGACCGAGTTCCGGCCGATCAAGGGGTTATGGAGTCTTCCTTCACGCTTCCGCGCGGTGCCCGGTTGTCCGAGGCTTCGTGGCTGGCCCGGCACCGGATCGTCAGCCGGCTGCTGTGGCTGCACGCCCCGGCCTTCCTGGTGTTGGGGGTCCTCGGACCCCGCCCGGCGTGGGAGACCATGGGTTTGGTGGCCGCTCTGGCGGTGTGGGCTGGGCTGGTGCCGTTGCTTCGCAGCGCCAAGGCGAAGGCGTCGCACACCAGTGTCGGACTGATCGCCTGTACGTTCATCGCGATCGAGCTCTCCGGGGGTGCGATGTCGGCGCACATCCACCTCTACGCCGTGCTGATCTTCGTGGCGCTCTACCAGCAGTGGGCGCCGCTGGTGTCGGCGATCGTGGTGGTCGTCGTCCATCACGCTGTGGTCGGTCTGATCGCCCCGGACCGGGTGTTCGGCACGCACCACATGCCCACGGCGGACGCGCTGGTCGAAGTCGCCGTACACGCCGGCCTGGTGACTCTCGAAGTGGTCGGCATCGTGGTGTTCTGGCGTTTCGCCGAACAGGCCGAACACGAGAACGAGGCCCTGGCCCGGCAGGCAGATCAGGCCCGGCAGGAACAGGAGCAGGCGGAGCGGCAAGCCGCAGAACGCGCTGCCGAGGAACTGCGGATGCGGTCGGAGCAGACCGCCGAGCAGGCGCGGCGGATCACCGCTGAGATCGCGACGATCAGCATGGAGGCGCACGCGGCGATCTCCGCGGTGGCCGCGGTGGATCGTGAGCTGGCCGCTTTGACCGCCTCGGTCAATGACATCGCGGCGCGGTCGGCGCGGGCCGCCACGACAGCCGCGAACGGTAAGGACGCGGCCGCGTCGGCTGGTGCGAAGGTGCAGCAACTGGAACGTTCGGTAGGGGAGATCTCCGCGGTGAACGCGCTGATCGCTTCCCTGGCGGAACAGACGAACCTGCTCGCGCTCAACGCCACCATCGAGGCCGCCCGCGCCGGCGAGATCGGCAAGGGCTTCGCGGTGGTGGCCGGTGAGGTCAAGGACCTGGCCAGAGAGACCGCGACTTCGGTGGAGCGTGTCAACGCGGTGATCACCACCATCGTCGCCGAGACCGACGACGTGGCGCAGACGTTCTCGGCCACCACCGGTGCCGTCGACGACATCCATCAGCTGCAACTCAACATCGCCTCATCAGTGGAGCAACAGGCGGCCGTTCTCGCCGAGGTCACCACCCAGCTGTCCACCGCCACCGCCGCAGCCAACCAGGTCCTGACCGGGCTGGAAGCGCTAACGGCAGGCAGCGCGTCGACAAACCCGCGGACGACTGCGTCCGGGTGACGGATTGACCGGGTTGCCCGACGCCCTCGGCCAGCGGCTTCCCCGCCCCTGGCGACTTCGAGGCCCCTCTCCACCGGGCCGATGGCGTTGGTACCTCACGGCTCGGTCGCCGCACCGGGTGCGTCTGGGTGCTCCTGCAGTGGTCGGACAGCGGCGGCCGGGCTGTGAGTGTCGTTGTCGTACGGGCCGGGAGAATCGAGCAACCCGATGACCTCCAACATCCGGCGTACGACCCCTGTCGCGTTGACCAGGCGAAACGTCATGTCCGCAGACCGCGCGGCCGTGTATCCCGTCAGGACTGCCCCGATAGCCTTCGAATCGATGAAGGTGGTACCGGCGAGGTCGACGGTCACGGCGTCAGTTCGGGAGTCCTCGACGGCGCCGACGACAGCGCCGGTGAGTTCTTCTGCCGCCTCGATGTCGAACTCACCGGTCAACACCAGGATCACCGTCGTGCGGCCGTCCTCGCCGGTCTCCCATCGCTGGCCGATGGCGAAGAGTTCTGTCACATCCGGTTTGTAACAGCTATCGCAACAGTTCGAAACGGCGGCCCGCGTCGTCCTCGCCGACTCGGACAGTAGTGACAATCGTGTATCACCACGACAGCAGGCGAGCGACGTGATGCTGGTGGTGTGGGGTGTCACGAGGAAGTCCTCAGAATGAGGACTGGCCGTCCGATTCAGCAGACGTGCCGGAACAGGTCTTCTTGCTGGCGAACATGGTGATCACGGTGGCGTACGCCTCGATTATGGTGGCTATCGTGGTCCCGGTTGCGCGGGCCGGGCAGTTGCGCACCAACAAGCTGGCCGTGGCCACCTCCATGATCTTCTTCAGTTGCGCGGTAGGCCATGCGCTGCACGCGGTGATGGCATACCTGACCATCGTCCAGGGCCCCACGATGCATCACATGCCGGGCGCAACAGTCGGTTGGACGTGGACGTCGGCTCTGTGGGACGTGCTCACCGCCGCGGCGGGCATCTACTACTGGAGCCTACGACGGGGTTACCGGGTACTGCTGGGCGAAGGGGCCATCTACGTCGACCCCTGGGTCAGCACCGCCTCGACGAAGCCGCCGCCCGCGAACGCGCCGCGCATGATTTGGCCGAGGCGCAACGCGCCACCCTCGCGACCGTGGTCGAGCACAGCGACGACGCGATCGTCGGCCTGACCCCGGAAGGGTTGATCACCGCCTGGAACCACGGCGCGGAGAGGTTGTTCGGCTACACGGCTGCGGAGATGCTGGGCCGACCCGCCACCGTGCTGGCCGACCAGTCCGGTGCCGAACACCAGGCGGACGTGCTCGCGCGGATCCGCCACGGCGCCGGCGCGCAATCCTACGAAGCACGCCGGCTGCGTAAAGGCGGTGTCCCGGTGGACCTGGCGCTGACGATCACCCCGATCCTGGACCAGGGCGGCACCGTGATCGGCATCTCGGCGATCGCCCGCGACATCACCGCGGCCAAGGAAGCCGCCGAACGGCAGCGCGCCATCGAACAGCGCACCAACCAGGCGTTGCGGATGGAGAGCCTCGGCAAACTCGCCGGCGGTGTGGCGCACGACTTCAACAACATCCTGGCGATCGTCGCGAACTACACCGACTTCGCCATCGAGGAGACTACCGACCGCCCGCACGTGCAAGCGGACCTGAAACAGGCACGCACGGCGCTGGACCGGGCCACCAACCTGACGCGGCAACTACTGACCTTCACCCGTGGCGACGCCATCCAACCCCAGGACGTCGACCTGAACGCCTCCATCGGCGAGGCCTGCGCGATGCTGCAGCGCACCATCGGCGAGCACATCACCCTGATCACCCGGCCCTCGGCGCAACCGCTGACGGTGCACGCCGACCCCGGACAGATCCAGCAGGTCCTGCTCAACCTCGCGATCAACGCCCGCGACGCCATGCCCGACGGCGGCACGCTGGTGCTGGAAGCCAACACGGCAATCCTCGACGGCACCGAAGTCGACATGCAACCACCGCTGCCCGCCGGCACCTATGCCCGGCTGCTGGTCAGCGACACCGGTGAAGGCATGTCCGCCGAGACCGTCGCACGGATCTTCGAGCCCTTCTACACCACCAAACCGCAGGGCAAAGGCACCGGGCTCGGCCTGGCCACCGTCTACGGCATCATCACCGAAGCCGGCGGCAGCATCAACGTCTACTCCGAACCCGGCATCGGCACCACCTTCCGCATCTACCTGCCACTGATGACAACCCCCACCGCGGCAGAAACCCGCCCCACCATCGACCAGGCACCAGCACCCGGCGACGGCCGCACCGTGCTCGTCGTCGAGGACGAGCCGGCCCTGGCCCGCGTCGTCACCCGGATCCTCACCAACGGCGGATACCACGTCATCGCCGCCGCCAACGGTCCGCAAGCACTGACGCTCTACGACGAGCACGGCTGCGACATCCTGCTGACCGACGTCATCATGCCCGAGATGTCCGGACCCCGGCTCACCGAGCTACTCCACGACCGCGACCCCGACCTACCGGTGCTCTACATGTCCGGCTACAGCAACGGTCTCCTCGGCACCACCCACGTCCTCGCCGACGACATCGCCTTCATCGAAAAACCGTTCAGCGCCGGCGAACTCCTCCACAAACTCGCCGCAACCACCATGGCCGCAACCGGCGAGAAGTGATACCTGCGAGCTGAAGCACGCTCCACCGACAGGCCGAAGCGTGGTCCGATCATCACCACGCAATGCGTAGCATCCGTGATGACCCAACCGCACGATACGCAGCGAAGCTCGTCATTCCGAACAGATCGGGTCAGCAGCCACCACCTGCTCAACCTCTGGCTCCAACACATGGTCGCGGAGAGCCCGCCGCATCGTCAGCAGCGACTCACCGGATGACAGCTGGTGCGTGCACCGGGCGCGGGCAGAAACGAGACCAACGCGCGGTGCCTGCGGCCGCATGAGACACCCAGCTCGACACTGACCGGGCGAGCAGAGTGGTCCAGACGACGCCCGCTGAGGCATCCCGCCGCCGCTGGTTGTGGTTCGAGCCGACCCACAACCATGATCGAGTAGGGTCGCGACGCACACAGCATGCGATACCCGAAGGACAGCATGCGATACCCGAAGGAAGGAATCGGATGAGCCAGGCAACGGTCGACGCGACCCACTCCCAGGTCGAAACGACTCGGCGACTAGTAAGCCCCGCCGGTCGACTTGGCGCACAAGTCATAGATGGCTTACTCATCGGCGTGACCGCCGGCATCGGCTGGCTTGTCTGGGCATCCTGGATCTTTGAACGCGGTCAGACTCCGGCCCGGCAGATCCTTGGCCATGTGGTCGCCGATGCCCGAACCGGCCTGCCGGTGGCCTGGAGCCGGATGGCGTACCGCGAACTCTTCTTGAAGTTCGTCTGCAGCTACGTCTTCGGCGCTGTGACCCTCGGGATCTTCTCGCTGATCGACGCGCTGATGGTCTTCGGTGACCGGCACCGTACTTTGCACGACCGGATGGCCGACACCATCGTGATATACCGCTAGAAAGCTTTCGGGCTTGGGGTCTGCCGCGCTCCCGTTGCGCCAGGAGCCCCCGCCGGCCCTGCACGGTGCGGAGCCAGAGCTATGGGCGGTCTTCTCTCCTGACTCTTTGAAGATCTACTCGGGCCCCGGCGCAAGCTTTCGCGCGGCAGCCTCATGAACCGGATATTCGGCACTGCCGGAAGGGCTGCCCGCCGTCCACAGCCATCACCACACCGCGAGTGGCACGCCGGTTCCCTCGTATCCTTTCGCCGGCGCCCGCCGTCGCCACCGGATAGACCCGGACTGCGGCAGCGCGGCGCTGCCCCGGCACCCGCAGACGGCTCGCCCTGTGCCGGCCACCGGCCTCGCGCCAGGCCCGGCATGCACGGCCCGGTGGCAGCCTTGACCGGGACGACAAGCACCGCCGCGGGAGTCACGCACAGTAATCAGTACGGGGTTGCGGATCGGGTTGCGAGTCGCCTGGGAAAGTCCTGCTCAGCATCAAAATCCACTATGGACGGACCACGTCTGCGACACGCGATCACCATCCGATCACCACGCTCCCACAAAGTGGGATCCTTGAGGCCGAAAATGGGAAAGAAGAAGGCCGTGACCCTTGTTTCCGCAGGTCACGGTCTTGATCATCTGTGCGCCCGAAGGGACTCGAACCCCTAACCTTCTGATCCGGTGCGCCGTGAGGCGATGTTGTTCGAGTGGAGGTGAGAGACCGCCACCGTCTGCCTGTCGCAGCAGGTGGGCGTAGCTGAGGGCAGCCTGGTCCGGGTGGTGCCGGAGCGGGTGGGAAGCGGCCCTGACAAAGCCGGGGCGTGCCAGCACTGCCAGATGGTGCGGGTCCGGCGAGCGAGACGAAGAGGAGTACGCGAGGAACCGGCGTTATTACGTCCCTTAATGGGTTACCGGCTCGAACCTGGTGGATCAGGGCCGGATGACGGTGATTCCCCGAGCGCAGACGCGGTCGGGGAACTCTCGGGCTGGGTCAGATCGCTGGTCCGGGAGGCGGTGGGGAAGGTCTGCGGCGTACCCACCGCAAGGCCGTCAGGGACAAAGTCGGGCTCCTCCTTCGACGAACGAACAGCAGTGAACACGGGAACCACCCGGCCGCGACTCCCGAGCCGTCCGCATCCAGCGGGCCGGTCCGGGATAGGCGCACCGACCGCCGATACGGGTCGGGTGGGACGGAGCCGCCGTAGTACTCCGAGCCGGGGAAAGCCCGGCACATGGGGAAGGGCGGCAGCGGTTACGCGAAGGGATGGATGCTGTAATGCCGCAAGACGCGCCGCCGAACGGCGACGCCCGGCCGGATGTGAGTCCGGTTGATCGGGTAGCGGAGATGCAGGCCAAACTTCATCGTTGGGCGGCGGCCGATCCCGGCCGCCGGTTCGATGACCTGTTCAACCTCGTGCACGACCCGGCGACGCTGATCATGGCGTTCGACCGGGTCGCCGGTAACCGGGGAGCCCGCACTCCCGGCGTCGACGGCCTGACCGTCGACCACGTCGAGCAGTATGTGGGCGTCCCGGGGTTCCTGACCGACCTACGTGCCCGGTTGAAGGCGGGCACGTTCCGGCCACTGCCGGTACGGGAACGCAAGATCCCGAAACCCGGCGGGTCGGGCAAGGCCCGCAAGCTCGGTATTCCGACCGTGGCGGACCGGGTCGTGCAGGCGGCGCTGAAGCTGGTGCTGGAACCGATCTTCGAAACCGGTTTCGAGCCGGTCTCCTACGGGTTCCGGCCCAAGCGGCGCGCCCAGGACGCGATCGCCGACATCCACCAATACGGCACCAACGGGTACCGGTGGGTGCTCGACGCGGACATCGAAGCGTGCTTCGACTCCATCGACCACACCGCGTTGATGGACCGCGTCCGAGCCAGGGTGACCGACAAACGCGTGCTGGCGCTGGTGAAGGCGTTCCTCAAAGCCGGGATCCTCACCGAACTCGGTGACCGGCGGAACACGCATACCGGCACGCCGCAGGGCGGCATCCTGTCTCCGCTGCTGGCCAACATCGCGTTGTCGGTGCTCGACGAGCATCTGACGGCGCCGTGGAAGCCGGGCGGGACGATGTCGACCAGCGGACGCCGTAACTACCGGCGCAGCCGGGGGTTGCCGACGTGGCGGCTGGTCCGTTACGCCGACGACTTCGTGGTCCTCGTCCACGGAACCCAGGACCACACGGCCGCGCTGCGCGAGGACGTCGCCGCCGTGCTCGCTCCGCTCGGCTTGCGCCTGTCGCCGGCCAAGACGCGGATCGTGCACCTCAGCGACGGGTTCGACTTCCTCGGCTTCCACATCCAGTGGCAGCGCAAGCGAGGCTCGAACCGCTGGCATGTGTATACGTTCATCGCCGCCCGGCCGATCCGGTCGTTGAAGGCGAAGATCCGAGCACTGACCCGCAGGACATCACAGCAGGACCTGAAATCCGTGCTGACCAGGCTCAACCAGGTCACGCACGGCTGGGCCAACTACTTCCGGCACGCCGTCGCCAAGCACACCTTCCACACCCTGGACCGGTTCGCCTGGCAACGGCTGATCACGATGCTCATGCACCGGCACCGCTGGAACTGGAAGGCCGTCCGCAGACAGTTCACCACGCCGACCGGCAGGTGGCTGCCCATCACCGCGGACGGGACCGCGCACCAGCCGATCGCGGCCACCCCGGTGACCCGCTACCGGCAACGCACGATCCCCAACCCCTGGCCCACACCCGACAACGCCTGACGACAGCAACCGTGGAGAGCCCGTTGCGCGGAGACGCGCACGGCGGGTTCGGCGAGCGGCCTGGAGAAACGGACCAGCGGCAACGCGGCACCGCGCTCCAGGCCGACTCAACTAGACAGCGCCCCAATCAGAAGAGCTCAGAGCTATGTTTAGAGTCGATGCCAAGGTCCGATTAACTATGCTTTGGCATGGACTTACTCTTGTCAAGTCCTGATTCTCACATACTAGGATACCGGCTAATCTCTGCGGCCATGTCGTCGTGGCGCAACGGGTCGCGGATGCGCCAGCACCGGATGCGACTGCTGGCCAAGCCCGCGGTGCGGAATTTGGCTGGTGTGGTACCTGGTCGGCGTGGCCTCTACGCGCGTATGACCGACGGCTCGGCCCTGTTGTTTGCCGTCACCGCGCTTACCGAGTCGGCTGCGCCTGAGCCTCAACGAACGGCTTTCCGGTCTTGTGGCGGGGGACGGCACTGGTGAGCTGCACGGTTTCACTCTGCGCGGCTGGGTATCCGGGATAGTGTCGGGAAGATCCATCCCATCCTCCGGAGCCCGGCGCAAGGACGGCACGACTGCCGTTGCGGACGCTATTTCCAGTCCGGAGCATCTGCACCTACGCGCATTCGTCTGGCGATGCGCCTACCGTCTTCGGGAGGTCACTGTGCTGTCGGACAAGGCTCGGCCGATTGTCGAGGCCACGCTGCCGGTCGTCGGTGAGCACATCGAGGAGATCGCGAACCGGTTTTACGCCCACATGTTCGCCGAGCATCCTGACTTGCAGGATGGGGTGTTCAACCGCGGCAACCAGGCCGAGGGCAGTCAGCCGAAGGCTTTGGCCGGTTCGGTGGCGGTGTTCGCCACCGCGCTGGTGAAGGATCCGCAGCTGCCGGAGCGGCTGCTGACCAGGATCGCGCACAAACATGCGTCGCTGGGAATCCGCCCGGCTCAGTACCAGATCGTGCGGGACAACCTGATGTGGGCGATCGGCGATGTACTCGGCGATGCGGTCACTACGGATGTGGCTGCGGCCTGGGACGAGGTGTACTGGCTGATGGCCTATGCGTTGATCCATCAGGAACGCGGCCTATACAGCGCTCGTGGGGTGACCGCTGAGCGGGTGTGGCGGCAGTGGGCGGTTTCGGAGAAGATCCAGGAGACCGATGACGTGGTGCAGTTCGTGATGCGGCGCGTCGATGACCGGCCGGTCAAGACGTCCTTGCCGGGTCAGTACATCACTGTGAACGCACCGATGCCCGACGGGGTTCGCCACGCCAGTTCAGTCTGACCCGCGCTGATGACGGCGAGCACCGGTACTTCGCGGTCAAGCGGGTGCACGGCGGTGGGAAACCTGACGGTGAGGTGTCGACGTTCCTGCACGATCGGGTGCAGGTGGGCGACGAGCTCACCATGAGCGTGCCGTACGGCGACGTCGTGCTCGACGACGGCGGCCGGCCGGTGGTGTTCGTCAGTGCCGGTATCGGGGTGACCCCAATGGCCGGGATGATCTCCCATCTGGTTGCGGCCGGCTCGCACCTGCGAGTGACGCTGTTGCACGCCGACACGAACGAGAGGTCGTTCCCGCTGCGCCGGCAACTGGCCGACGACCTGGCCCGGCTGCCCGAATCGGCGCTGCACGTGTGGTACGAGGACGGCAGCGGCAGCGAGCTACCGGTGACCGGCGCCCACGCCGGCATGATGGACCTGTCCGCGATCGAGCTACCGGACAACGCGGTCTACTACCTGTGCGGGCCGATCCCGTTCATGCAGGCAATGCGCGGGGCACTGCTCGGGCGGGGTGTCGGCGTACGGGACATTCAGTACGAGGTGTTCGGCCCTGATTTGTGGCAGGCCGACACCGACTGACAGGCCTCGAGCGGCCGCAGTCGTCCGGAAGAACTGCGGCCGCCCGGAATGCGGGCGGCTGCAGTTGGTTGCGCGTTCTGTCTCACCGGCTCGCGGCGGGCGAGATGCGGATGCCGACGCGGTCCCGGACGGCGTCGACGGCGTCCCAGTCGCTGCCGGTGAGGCTGGTCAGCGCGGCCGGGAACACTCCGTCTTGCTCTTTGAGGATATGGGTACGCAAATCCTGCAGGACGTCGAGCAGGGCAGTCGGCCAGCCGGGGTCGGCCGGGGTGCCGGTGGCGGCCGCTGCCAGGACGTGCTCGACGTGGCGGTGCTCGGCGCGTAGTACGGCGATCTGGTCGGGGAAGTCGTCGGCCAGCAGCGGGAACAGGCCTTCTTCTTCGACGGCGGTGTGCGGGGCGAGGATGTCGGCGATCCGGCGGGCGACGGCGGCCATGGTGTCGATGTCGCCGGTGGCGTGCGCGTTGCGGACCTTGCTCATAAGGCCGACGACTTCGTCGTGTTCGCGGGTGAGGTCACCGATCGCGGTGACGTCCTGGCAGCCGCAGTACTCACACATGGGCGGCCTTTCCTTCTCGTGCGTTGTTGCGGGCGACGGACAGGACATCGAGCAGCAGAGCCGCCAGCGCGACCACGGCGAGCAGGGCCAGGCCGAGGGCGTACGACTCGAACTGGCCGTAGATGGATCCCATGACCAGCGGCGGCACGAATCCGCCAAGACCACCGGCCGCGCCCACGACACCGGTGACCGAGCCGACCTGGTTCGCCGGGGCGACCTGCGCGACCAGGGCGAAGGTGGCGCCGCTGCCGGCGCCGAGGGCGGCGGCCATGGCCAGGAACGCGATGGTGCCGACCGGTGCCAGGCCGGGGGTGAACGACTGCACGATCGCGCCGGCGATGACCACGCTCAGGGAGGCGGCCAGCACCCGGCTCGGTGCGATCTTGTCGGAGATCCAACCGCCGACCGGCCGCATGATCACCGCGAGGAGCACGAACCCGGCCATCCGGTTGGCGGCGTCGGCCTGGGTCAACCCGTAGGCGGTCTTGAGGTAGGCGGGCAGGTAGACCGAGAACGCGACGTAGCCGCCGAACACCACCGCGTACAGCGCGGAGGCCTGCCAGGTGATCTTCAACCGGAGAGTTGCGGCGAGGCGCTGAGCGAGCGGCGCGGTGGGCACCGGCCGGTTCGGGGCGTCGCGCATCAGAAGCCAGGCGGCGATTGCGTACACGGCCAGCATCGCGGCGGTGAGCAGGAACGGGGTGGCGGTGCTGCCGGCGTCGACCAGCTTCACGGTGGTGAGGGCGCTGATCGCGGTGCCGCCCATGCCGGCACCGAAGACACCGACGGCGAAGCCGCGCCGGTGCGGCGGGAACCAGGCGTTGACGAACGGGACCCCGATGGCGAAGGCAGTGCCGCCGATGCCGAGGAAGAACCCCCCGATCAACAGGGCGGTAAGCGAGTCGTGCCCGAGCAGGCCGAGATACAGCACGGGGACGATGGTGGTCAGCGACACCAGCGGGAACATGAGCCGGCCGCCGAACCTGTCGGTCAGCGCACCGACCGGGATCCGACCGACCGAGCCCACCACGACCGGCACCGCCACCAGCAGCGCCTGTTGGAAGGAGGTGAGTTCGAGGGCGGCGGTGAACCGGATGGCGAGAGGGCTCAGCAGCGCCCACGCCCAGAAGTTGACCGCGAACCCGATCGTGGCCAGCGTCAGCATCAGACCGGGACTGCCGGTGGTGGCCTGATCCCGCCCTGCGCGGGCCGACGAGGTGCTCATGCGGGCTCTCCCTGTGTCATGGCCGGCGATCCCGGCGGCGCCGTTGCCGCCACGACCGGGCGGGAACGGCTGGGCGCTACGAACCTGTCCCGATCAGATTCTTCGACCACAGGCCTGGTTCAGTAGGGACTTTGTACCCACCGGTTCAGGGCACATGCCGATCTCCTCTGCTGCGCACACAGCCGGCTTCCTGCCGCAACGCACCCGGGCTCGTAGTTCGGTTGCACCGGCTGCCTCCACAGATCCGCAGGGCATGCCCTTCAGTGCCCGATGTGCGGCTCACTGGCCTGTCACCAGCGGTTTGATCGTCGGTAATCAGGCTAAAGCCGTGTTCGGGTTGCAGGGACCAGGTAACCGGACGAAGGTAGGCGTCAAGGTCATCTGATCCGGGAGGGTGAGGCGATGACGGCCACAGCCGATGCGGCCGGGCGGGCGCTACTGGGCTTCGGTGGACTGGTCCGCAGGGCGAAGGTGTCCCCGGACGGGCGGGCGCTGTATCAGATCGGCGGCCGTGAGGCGGATGCGTTCTACCGGGATCGGTGGTCCTACGACAAGGTCGTGCGATCTACGCATGGCGTGAACTGCACCGGGTCGTGTTCGTGGAAGGTGTACGTCCGCGACGGGATCATCACGTGGGAGCAGCAGCAGGTCGACTACCCGAGCACAGGCCCGGACAAGCCGGAGTACGAGCCGCGCGGCTGCCCGCGCGGGGCGGCGTTCTCCTGGTACACCTACTCGCCGACCCGTGTGCGGTACCCGTACGCCCGCGGAATTCTGGTGGACATGTTCCGGGAGGCGAAGAAGCGCCTGGGTGACCCGGTCGCGGCGTGGGCCGACATCCAGGACGATCCGGTCCGGCGGCGCACCTATCAGCAGGCGCGCGGCCAGGGCGGTCTGGTCCGTGTCACCTGGGACGAGGCTCTGGAGATGGTCGCGGCGGCGCACGTGCACGCGATCAGGGAGTACGGGCCGGACCGGATCGCGGGGTTCTCGCCGATCCCGGCGATGAGCATGGTGTCGCACGCGGCCGGGGCCCGGTTCATGTCGCTGATCGGCGGGACGATGCTGTCGTTCTACGACTGGTACGCGGACCTGCCGGTCGCGTCGCCGCAGGTGTTCGGCGACCAGACCGACGTGCCCGAGTCCGGTGACTGGTGGGACGCGTCGTACCTGATGATGTGGGGCTCCAACGTGCCGGTCACGCGGACCCCGGACGCGCACTGGATGGCCGAGGCCCGGTACCGCGGCCAGAAGGTGATCGTGGTCAGCCCGGACTTCGCCGACAACGTGAAGTTCGCCGACGAGTGGATGCCCGCCCAGCCGGGCACCGACGGCGCGCTGGCGATGGCGATGGGGCACGTCATCCTGAAGGAGTTCTTCGTCGACCGGCGCACCCCGCGGTTCGTCGACTACGTCCGCAAGTACACCGACCTGCCCTTCCTGATCACCCTCGAGCCGGGGGCGGACGGGGCGTACCGGCCGGACCGGTTCCTGACCGACGAGGACCTGGGCGGCACGTCGGCGTTCAAGACGGTGCTGTGGGACTCGGTCACCGGCGCCCCGGCTGTGCCGCGCGGCAGTCTCGGCCACCGCTTCGGTGAGCCGGGCGAGTGGAACCTCGACCTGGGCGCCCTGGAGCCGGCCCTGACCTGCCTCGACACCGGCGAGTCGGTCGAGGTCGAACTGCCGCGCTTCGACACCGACACCCCGGGAGTGCTGCGCCGCGGCGTGCCCACCCGCACGGTCGGCGGCAAACTGGTGACCACGGTCTTCGACCTGTTGCTCGCCCAGTACGGGGTGGCCCGCCCCGCGCTGCCGGGTCAGTGGCCGGCCGGCTACGACGATGCGGCCACCCCGTACACCCCGGCCTGGCAGGAGCCGATCACCGGGGTGCCGGCCGCGCAGGTGGCCCGGGTGGCCCGGGAGTTCGCCGACAACGCGGAACGCTCCGGCGGCCGGTCGATGATCCTGCTCGGCGCGGGCGTCAACCAGTGGTTCCACGGCGACGCCACCTATCGCGGCATCCTGGCGCTGGTCACCCTGACCGGCTGCCAAGGGGTCAACGGTGGCGGGTGGGCGCACTACGTGGGCCAGGAGAAGTGCCGGCCGGTGACCGGCTGGCAGCAGCTCGCGTTCGCGCTGGACTGGGTCCGGCCGCCACGTCAGATGATCGGTACGGCGTACTGGTACACCCACACCGACCAGTGGCGTTACGACACCTACTCCGCCGACACGGTGTCCTCCCCCACCGGCACGGGCCTGTTCCACGGCAGGCACACCATGGACCTGCTCGCCCAGTCGGCACGGCTGGGCTGGATGCCGTCGATGCCGACCTTCAACCGCAATCCGCTGGATCTGGCCGACGAGGCCGGCGACGACCCGGGCGGCTATGTGGCGCAGGCTCTGCACGACAAGCGGCTCGGGTTCGCCTGCACCGATCCGGACGACGAGCAGAACTGGCCCCGGGTGTTCATCGCCTGGCGGGCCAACATCCTCGGCTCGTCGGCCAAGGGCAACGAGTACTTCCTGAAGCATCTGCTCGGCACCCGCTCGAACCTGCGCGCCGATGACGCCGGCCCCGAGCACCGGCCGCGGGACGTACGGTGGATCGACCAGGCCCCCGAAGGCAAGCTGGACATGATGGTCAGCCTGGACTTCCGGATGACCTCCACGACCCTGCTGTCCGACGTGGTGCTGCCGGCCGCCACCTGGTACGAGAAGCACGACCTGAACACCACGGACATGCACCCGTTCGTGCACGCGTTCACCCCGGCGATCAACCCGCCGTGGCAGACGCGCACCGACTTCGACATCTTCCACGGCCTGGCCCGCGAGTTCTCGGCCCTGGCGAAGACGCACCTGGGGGTGCGCAAGGACCTGGTGGCGGCGCCACTGCTGCACGACACGCCGGACGCGATGGCCACCCCGCACGGGCGGGTCCGCGACTGGCAGGCCGAGGGCGAGATGCCGGTACCCGGAAAAACCATGTCGAAGATCGTGGTGGTGGAGCGCGACTACGGTGCGATCGCCGACAAGATGGCCGCGCTCGGTCCGCTGCTCGACACGCTCGGCACCATCGGCAAGGGCGTCGCCGTCGACGTGAACCCGGAGATCGAGTATCTGCGGCGCAAGAACGGCGCGATCCGCGGCGGAATCGCCGACGGCCGGCCGTCACTGGCCAAGGACGTGCACGCCTGTGAGGCGATTCTGGCGTTGTCCGGCACCACGAACGGCCGGGTCGCCACGGTCGGGTTCAAGGATGTCGAGAAACGCACCGGGGTGAAGCTGGCCGATCTGGCCGCCGAGCACGAGGGCAAGCAGATCACCTTCGCCGACTGCCAGGCCCGCCCGGTTCCGGTGATCACCAGCCCGGAATGGTCCGGCAGTGAGCACGGCGGCCGTCGCTACTCGCCGTTCACCATCAACGTGGAACGGCTCAAGCCGTGGCACACGCTGACCGGCCGCCAGCACTTCTACGTCGCCCACGACTGGATGCACGAGGCCGGCGAGACGCTGCCGATCTTCCGGCCGCCGCTGAACATGCACCGCCTGTTCGGTGAGCCGCAGCTCGGCCGCAACGGCGAGCTGGAGATCACCGTCCGGTACCTGACGCCGCACTCGAAGTGGTCGATCCACTCGGAGTACCAGGACAACCTGATCATGCTGACGCTGTCCCGGGGCGGGCCGACGATGTGGATGAGCGAGCAGGACGCCGCGAAGATCGGGGTACGGGACAACGACTGGATCGAGGCGGTCAACCGTAACGGTGTGGTGGTCTGCCGGGCCATCCTGAGCCACAAGATGCCCGAGGGCACGGTGTACTTCTACCACGCCCAGGAACGCGTGATCGACGTGCCGAAAGCCGAGATCAACGGCCGGCGCGGCGGCATCCACAACTCGCTGACCCGGCTGCTGGTCAAACCCACCCACATCATCGGCGGGTACGCCCAGCTGTCGTTCGCGTTCAACTACCTCGGCCCGACCGGCAACCAGCGTGACGAGGTCACCGTCATCCGCCGCCGTTCCCAGGACGTGGAGTACTGACATGCGCGTGATGGCCCAAGTGGCGATGGTCATGAACCTGGACAAGTGCATCGGCTGCCACACCTGCTCGGTCACCTGCAAGCAGGCCTGGACGAACCGCTCCGGCGTCGAGTACGTGTGGTTCAACAACGTCGAGTCCCGGCCCGGGCAGGGCTACCCGCGCACCTACCAGGATCAGGACAGGTGGCAGGGCGGCTGGGTGCGTACCGCCACCGGGCGGCTCAAACCCCGCGCCGGCGGCCGGGTGAAGAAGCTATTCAGCATCTTCGCCAACCCCAAGCTGCCGGCCATGCAGGACTACTACGAGCCCTGGACCTACGACTACGAGCACCTGCTCACCGCACCGGCCGGCACCGACCTCCCGGTCGCCCGCCCGAAGAGCCTGCTCACCGGCCAGGACACGAAAGTCACCTGGTCGGCGAACTGGGACGACTCCCTCGGCGGCGGCAACGAGGTCCTCGCCGCCGACCCCGTACTCCAGCAGGTGTCCGATCAGGTGCGGCAGGAGTATGAGAAGGCGTTCCTGTTCTTCCTCCCGCGCATCTGCGAGCACTGCCTGAACCCGTCCTGCGCGGCCTCCTGCCCGTCCGGGGCGATCTACAAGCGGGCCGAGGACGGGATCGTGCTGGTCGACCAGGACCGGTGCCGGGGCTGGCGGATGTGTGTGACCGGCTGCCCGTACAAGAAGGTGTACTTCAACCACCGCACCGGCAAGGCGGAGAAGTGCACGTTCTGCTTCCCGCGCATCGAGATCGGCCAGCCCACCATCTGCTCCGAGACCTGCGTCGGCCGGCTGCGCTACATCGGCGTCATGCTCTACGACGCCGACCGGGTCGCAAAAGCCGCCGCGGTCAAGGACGAACACGACCTGTACGACGCGCAGCGCTCGGTGTTCCTCGACCCGCACGACCCCGCCGTCGCGCGGGCGGCGCTCGCCGCCGGCATCCCCGAGGACTGGATCGACGCCGCGAAACGGTCCCCGGTCTGGGACCTGATCATGAAGTACGAGGTAGCGCTGCCCTTGCACCCGGAGTACCGGACCATGCCGATGGTCTGGTACATCCCGCCGCTGTCCCCGGTCGTCGACGTGCTGCGCGACACCGGCCACGACGGCGAGGACCCGCACAACCTGTTCGGCGCGGTGGACGCGCTGCGCATCCCCCTGGAGTACCTGGCCGCGCTGTTCACCGCCGGCGACCCGGAACCGGTGCGGGCCGTGCTGAACCGGCTCGCGGCGATGCGCTCCTACCAGCGGCGCATCAACCTCGGCGAGAAGCCCGACACCTCGATCCCGGCGGCGGTCGGCATGACACCGCAGGAGATGGACGACATGTACCGGCTGCTGGCCATCGCCAAGTACGAGCAGCGCTACGTCATCCCGGCCGCACACGCCGAGGACGCCCACCGCCTCGAACAACTCGGCACCGAATGCTCCCTGGACTACGACGGCGGACCCGGCATGTACCAGACCGGGCCGTTCGGCGAAGCCTCCGGAACACCGGTTCCGGTACAGGTGGAGACGTTCCACATGCTGCGCAACCGGCAGACCGCCGACGGGTTCACCGACCCGGGCGACGAACCCCGCCGGGTCAACCTGCTCAACTGGGACGGCAAGGGCAACCCCGAGGGCCTGTTCCCGCCCCGCCGTGATCCCGGCGCCGGCGGCGGGGCCACCGGCGGCCCCGGCGTGATCGACGAGGACCGGTCGTGACCGCGCTCTGGCGGCCGATCGCCGCCCGCGCTGCGTCGCTGCTGCTGCGCTACCCCGACGAAGAGGTGCTCGCTGCACTGCCTGTCATCGGTGACGCGCTCCCGGGGCTGCCCGGCGAGGTCGCCGAGCCACTGGCGGTGGTGGCCGGGCACCGCGACACCACCGACGCCGGATCGCTGCGCACCGAATACGTGGAGCTGTTCGACTTCCGGCGCCGCGCCAGCCTGCACCTGACGTACTACACCTGCGGCGACACCCGCAAACGCGGCGAAGCCCTCGCCGACTTCGCCGCCACCTACCGCCACGCCGGCCTCGAACTCGTCGACGGGGAACTACCCGACTACCTCCCGGCCGTGCTCGACCTCGCCGCCGAACACGACTCCGGCTGGCAGCTGCTGCGCGACAACCGCATCGGCCTCGACCTGCTGACCGCCTCCCTCGAGAAGGACGGTTCGGTGTACCGGCACGCCGTCGATGCGGTCCGCGCCATGCTGCCGTCGGCCTCCCCCCGCGACCTGGCCGCCGCCGCCCACCTGGCGCGTTCCGGCCCGCCCGCCGAACAGGTGGGCCTCGAACCCTTCGGACTCTCCACCATCAGCGGGGGACGCAGATGAACACCACCGACATCCTGCTCTGGGTCGTCTACCCATACCTGTCGATCGCGATCCTGATCGGCGGCACCATCTGGCGCTACCGCTACGACAAGTTCGGCTGGACCACCCGCTCCTCCCAGCTCTACGAAACATCGATCCTGCGCTGGGGCAGCCCGCTGTTCCACTTCGGCGTGCTGTTCGTGCTCATCGGCCACGTCATCGGCCTGCTCATCCCCAAGTCGTGGACCGAGGCCGTCGGCATCACCGAACACGCCTACCACCTGATGGCGGTGTTCATCGGTACCGTCGCCGGGCTGTGCACCCTGATCGGCATGGCCCTGCTCATCGCCCGCCGCCGGCTGACCGGCCCGGTGTTCGCCGCCACCACCAAGAACGACAAGGCCATGTACGTGGTCCTCGCCGCAGTGATCCTCTGCGGTCTCTGGGCCACCGTGCGCGCCAACGTCTCCGGCGACGGCTACGACTACCGCGAAACCGTCTCACCCTGGCTGCGCTCGCTGTTCTACTTCCAGCCCGACCCCGAGCTGATGGCCGCCGTGCCCACCACCTTCCAATTCCATGTGATCGCCGCGTTCGCGCTCTTCGCGTTCTGGCCGTTCACCCGGCTCGTGCACGCGTTCAGCGCCCCTGTCGGCTATCTAACCCGCCCGTACGTCGTCTACCGCTACCGCGACACCCGCGGTGGCCTGCGCCCCACCCGGCCCGGCTGGGATCGGCCCGCCGCGCCCACCGGCCGATCCCGCAACACCCGCTGACGCCCCGAGGAGCTCGCATCATGCAGATCACGTCGCTGGCCGACCTCACCCAGCAGCACCTGGACATCGCCCGACAGGCCAACAGCGGCCGCAGCGCCCACACCGTGTACGGCGGACACACCAAGACACTGCGGCAAACCCTCATCGCCCTGGTCGGCGGTCAGAAACTCGACGAACACGAGAACCCCGGAGAGGCCACCCTGCAGGTACTCCACGGACAAGTGCGACTGCTCGCCGGTGCTGATGAACACAGCGCAGCCACCGGCGACCTGCTGATCATCCCCGACGCCCGGCACAGCCTCGAAGCCCTCGACGACAGCGTCATCCTGCTCACCGTCGCCAAGATCGGCCAGCCCTGACGGTTGATCTCGGATCGGCGATTCAACAGGGTGCGGTCACAGTGGTCAGGTCGGACGCGACATCTGGCGTGTGATGGCAGAAGCGGCCAACACTCGCTTGGGTCCGCTCAGCGGGCGCGGACGGGCAGCGGGCTGACGCGTAGCAGGCTGGATGAGGCAAGCGATCCGGTGGCACACCGTAGCTGCCGACAGGTGCTGCGAACTGGTCATAGCCACGGCAGTTCGGCAGCGCAGATGTCGAACTGCCGTGGACTGCGCGCGCCGCTCCGTGCCTCTCCTCAGAGAGGCATGCGTCCTGCTCAGTGGGCGGTGGTCTTCCGGTTGCGGAGGATGCGGCGGATACCAAGAAGTACGATGCCGAGCCCGACGCCGCCGATGAGGAACCCGAGGAAGAGGAACAGGAAGATCGGACTCAGTCCGAGCGCCTTTGCCTCGGTGCCGAGGATCGTGCCGATCAGGAAACCGAACAGCGGCCCCAGGACCGTCACCCCGGCGCCGATGATGACCAGCCAGACGCCCGGCGGGACCGGGGTCAGCCGGATCGGGCGGCCCTTCTCGGGGTTGGTTTCGAGTTCAGTGGTCATCATGTGTCCTTTCCGCGGCATTGGTCACGGGTGACGTCCCGTTGACGCCGGGCGCGACCCTGCCACGCATGGCGTCGAGGAACGGACCGATGATGTCCATCGGCAGAGGGAAGACGACGGTGGAGTTGTGGTCGGCACCGAGTTCGAGCAGGGTCTGCAGGTAGCGCAATTGCAGGCTGGCCGGGCTCTCGCTCAAGGTTCTTGCGGCGTCGCGCAGTTCCGCCGACGCCTGGAGCTCGCCCCGGGCGTTGATCACCTTGGCGCGTCGCTCCCGCTCGGCTTCGGCTTCGCGTGCCATGGCGCGCTGCATGGCCTCGGGGATCTCGACGTCCTTGATCTCCACGACGTCGACCTTGACACCCCAGGGCTCGGTCATGGACGCGATCGACTTCGCGAGGTCCTCGTTGAGATCTGCCCGGTGAGCGAGCAGTGTGTCGAGATCGGCCCGGCCGACGACCGACCGCAGGGTGGTCTGGGCGATCTGTGAGGTGGCGACCGCGTGGTTTTCCACCGACATCACGGACTTCACCGGGTCGACCACGCGGAACAGCACGACGGCGTTGACCCGGGCCGGGACGTTGTCGCGGGTGATCACCTCCTGCGGTGGGATGGTGAGCGTGACGACGCGCAGATCCACCCTGACCAGCTTGTCGAAACCGGGCAGCAGCAGCCGGACGCCCGGACCGAGTGGCTCCCGCAGCCGTCCCAGCCGGAACGCCACACCGCGTTCGTACTCTTTCAGCACCCGCAGCGAAGACAGCATCACGACCACCAGCAGCATGAGGATGACGACGATCGCGATGATCATCGGGCTGTCTCCGATCCGGGTTCGCGTCGCTCGGATGCGTAGCCGGAGCGCCGTCGGAACAGCGCGGCCGCGGCAGCCTCCCGCTCGGCAACCGCGTCGTCGAGCGATTGGTGGGCCATCCCTTCGGGGATGAACACCGGGTTCCGGCGCAGATGAGACCAGAGCGGCAGGCTCAGCAGCAGTGCCATCACCACGGCGACGATCAGGACGAGCAGCGAGTCGTGGCTCGGGCCGGTGAGCGCGGTGCCGATCGGCCACACCAGGCCCAGCACGACCACCACGCAGGCGATGCCGCGGTGGAACCGTGCTGCTTCGGAGGCCGGCCATGAGTCGACCGCTCGCTGGACCTCGCGCCCGGAGGCGGACGTCGTGCAGGTGGCCTTGACCGGGCAGGCGTTGCAGACCGACGGGGTACCGCGGTAGCGCATGACGCGGTTCTGTGCGTCGAAGGACTGCGGCCACAGCCATTGGTCCTGCGGGCACTGCCATGCGTCATGGTCTTGGTGGTAGACGAAGCCGCCGGATAGGCCGCCTTCAGAGACCGACGCCGCGCGGCGCGCCAGCGCGTCGATGATGTACGCGAGCCCCACCAGAGCCAGGCAGTAGCCGGCTGCCAGCCAGGTCTCCACGGCGACAGCGGAGGTGGAGAACCCGGTCACGGCTCGTCTGCCTCGTCGCGGCGGTCGGAGGCGTAGCGGCTGCGCGACCGGGGCAGCTCCTCGGCCGTGCCTGCAGCGCCGGCCCGGACCGGGATGCCGGTGCGGTCGTGCGCCGCCTCGGGGGTTTCCTCGACGTAGAGCGTCTCCGGTGGCATCTGCGTCGCTGTCGGCTTGATGCCGTGACGGATACCGAGGTAGGTGATCCACAGGAACGGCAGCACACCGCCGATGATCAGGATGAGGTCACCGGGCATCCGCATCCATTCCAGCAGGGCGTTGCCTGGTTCGGTGATGTAGTTGAGCGTGCGTGCCTCGAAGTATCCGTCGTTGACGGAGTGCCACAGCTGCAGGATGCCCAGCGGCAGCAGTGTCACGAACACCATCCAGGCCAGGCCGATGTTCAGTGACCAGAAGGAGATCTTCGCGAGTTTGTCGGGCCATTTCGCTGCCGGGACGATGTAGCGCAGCGCGAACAGCGCCAGACCGACGGCGAGCATGCCGTACACGCCCATCATCGCGCCGTGTGCGTGGTTCGCGGTCAGCGCGGTGCCGATCTGATAGTAGGAGACGATCGGCAGGTTGATCAGGAAGCCGAAGACGCCGGCGCCGACGAAGTTCCAGAAACCGACGGCCACTAGGAACATCACCGACCAGCGGTGCGGGAACGGCGCGCTGCTGCGGGTCTGCTGCCGCGATCCCAGTTGCAGGAACGTCCACGCCTCGACGGTCAGGAACGTCAGCGGGATCACCTCGAGCGCCGAGAAGAACGCCCCGAGCGCCATGTGCTCCACCGGCGTGCCGGAGAAGTACAGGTGGTGCATCGTCCCGATCACACCACCGGCGGAGTACAGGATGACGTCAAGGAAGATGATGTGGATGGCGATACGGCGGCGGACCACGCCCAGCATCACGAAGATGTAGGCCACCATCACCGTGGTGAACAGCTCCAGGAAGTCCTCGACCCAGAGGTGTACGACCCAGAAGCGCCAGAACTCGGCGACGGTCAGATGGCTTCCGGTTGACGCGAGCATGCCGACCGCGTAGAAGGCCGGGATCGCCAGACCTGCGTAGAGGAACAGCCACGGCATGTTGAGCTTGTGCTCGGTCTTCAGTCGCGACCGGATCCCGCGATAGACGATCGCGATCCACAGGAACAAGCCCACGATCAGCAGGGCCTGCCAGAACCTCGGCAGGTCCAGGTACTCCCACTGCTGGTCGAAGAAGATCGACCCCTTCGCCCAGTCGGCGCCGAAGATGCTGATCGCCTCGCCGGCCAGCGAGCCGACGACCACGATCACCAGCGCGCCGAGCAGACCCCAGGCCAGCCAGTGCTGCCGCCGGGGCTCGCGGCCCGCGATGATCGGCGTGAGGAAGATACCGGCCGCGAGGAATGCCGCCGCGGTCCAGAACAGCGACAGCTGCACGTGCCAGGTCCGGGCTAGATTGAACGGCAGCACCTGCGCGAGGTCGATGCCGAAGAACGTGCTCAGGTCGGCGCGGTAGTGCTCGATCGCGCCGCCCAGCAGCGCCTGCACCAGGAACAGCGCGGCCACGACGAAGAAGAACCACGAAGTAACCTTCTGCGCCTTGGTGATCTGCACCTCGCCCGGCTGGCGGAACGCCAGCGACGGCTGCTCCGCGGCATGCCAGCCGATGTTGCGGCTCCACCGCCCGTAGAGCGCGAACAGAGCACCCAAGCCGACCAGCAGGGCCGTCAACGACAATCCGGACCAGACCACGATGTCAGCGGTCGGGGTGTTGTCGACGCGCGGTTCCGGCGGCCAGTTATTGGTGTAGGAGTAGCTGTGGCCAGGCCGTTCCGCAGCGCTCGCCCACGCCGTCCACGAGAAGAACGCGGTCAGCTCGTGGATCTCGCGAGGATCAGTGATCACCTGAGGGATGAGGCCGAACTTCGTGCTGTCGGTGCCGAAGAAGTCGGCGTAGTGCCGGGTGGCGGCCTCGAACGCCGAGACCTGCTCCGCGGTGAACACCAGCTCGCCGCTCGCCTCGTCGTACCGGTTCTCCCGCAGCATCTGCTTGGCGGCCTCGGCAGGCTCCTGCTGCCCGGTGCCGGCGAGCTCGCCCTTGATGTCCTCAGCCGAGATACGCAGATACTCGGCGGTGTAGTCAGGACCGAGGTAACCGCCGTGGCCCATCACCGAGCCGTACTGCTGCAGCCCACGGCGTAGGAACGTTTGCTGCCCGGCGGTCACGTCCGCCCCGCTGTAGACCATCTGGCCGTCGGGACCGGTCACCCGCTGGGGCAACGGCATCGAGTCGGTATAGGTCCGCAAGGCCAGCATGCCCATCACGAAGAACCCGAAGACCATGACCAGGGCGACACCCTGCACCCAGCCCTTGGAAAGGTTCAGCTCCGCCCGCCCGGAGCCCTTCACCCACACCTGATCAGACAAGTCCTCGGCCTTCCGTCCCATCCGCGCTGCGCCTCGACCGTATCGACAAGTGAGATGTTGCGCAGCTCGAAGTTCTTCTCGACGGAAAAACTTGAATAGCCACCTATTCGAGTCGGGCCGGAGCCTCATCGAGCACACTGCGCTTCCCCTGTGGCGTGGAGGAGACATCACCTTCAGGGATGTGACCGCGATTGACGGAGACACGCAGAAAGGACGGCCAGCCGTCATGGACGGGAGTGCGGCTGGTCCGGGAGGCCAGCAAGCAGAACGCGTAGGTGGCCCGGGCCCTTGGGGATGAAGACCCTCGACGGCTCGGACGAAGTCGGCACGGCCGGCGCAACGTAGCCGCGCCGCTGTCCACAACCGGGGCCGCCTGCGGGACGTGGCGGCCAGGAGCACTGTCAGTGCAGTAGCAATCCGATGCCGGCCAGCAGAGTCATGCCGAGGATCAATGCAAGCACGACGATGGTGCGGTGGGCTGAGCCATCCGGTAGGTGCCGCAGCACCCGGGCGAGTGGGCCGATGGGTAGCGGTTTGCGTGCGGCCATGGGAACTCCTTGGATCGGTGGTGAGTTTCGGCTGACGCCGATGAACTGTTTCAGCCCTGAGCCGCGTCGAGTTGTCGGTGTCGGGCGAGCAGCACCGCCCGGTACTTCCGTGCCCGGTGCAGGGCGAGGCCCGAGGCACTGAGCAACGCTGCCGCGGCCGCGGCCGCGGCCACCACTCCAGTGACGCCCTCACGGGCGGCGGCGATGGCCAGCATGCCGGCTGATGTTGCTGCGCTGAAGGCGATGGCCAGCCAGGCGGTCACGACACGGTCGATGGCGAACAGTGGATGCCGCATCAGCGCCCAGCTGGCGCATCCGGCCCAGAGCAGTCCGGCCGCGATGATCGCGGTGAAGGCGAGCCGGGTTCTCGCTGGCAGCGACCCGTCTTCGGTGATCCACAACAGCGTCACGAGGATCGCGACGGCGGAGCCACCGAGGCCGGCGACGGCGTATCCGATCCGCCGGGCCAGCGACAGCCCGCGAGTGAGGTCTCGCACGGTGAATCCGGGATGGTCTGTCATGACCGGTACCCCTGTCTTGTCATCTGCTCACGCAACATCCGGCGAGCCCGGAACAACCGGGACTTGACGGTGCCCGGCGGGACCTCCAAAATCTCCCCGCACTCCTGCAGGGCCAGGTCTTGTAGGTAGAACAGCACCAGGACCTCACGTTCGCGGACCGGTAGCGCCGCCAGGCCCGCCGCCACCTCGACACGATCCACAACGTCGGCGGATTCGTCGGCGCTGACCGTGTCGGTGTCGAGCTCTGCCGATTCAGGGGCGTCGTATTTCTCGCGCAGGCGGTTAAGAACCGCCCGCCGAGCGATAGTCAACAGCCACGGCGCGAACCGCTCGGGATGCAGCAGCCGCGGCAATCCACGCAGCGCGGCCGCCCACACCTCTTGGCTGACGTCGTCAGCCAAGCCTGGAGCGTCGAGCATGCGACGCTGCGGATGCCGAAAACCTCATCCACCCTGGGCAAAGCCATCTCGATCACCGACGCGTGGGCCTGACCCGCGGGCTGGATTCAGAGACCAGACCTCGGCGATGCTCGATGCAGAGTGCTCCGCGAGGATGATCTGGTTGTGTTGCTGCGACTGGCGTATCTCGGTGTGACCAACGCTCTGGCCCTACTGCGGCTGTTGCCGATGAGCGACCGTGACAAGGACGCTGAGATCCTGGCCTTGCGGCACCAGATCATGGTGCTCGAACGGCAACTCGGTGGCGAACGGGTCCGGTTCGCTCCCGCGGACAGGGCGTGGCTGGCGGCTCTGCTGCACCCGCTACCTCGAACGGTGCTGAACCAGCTGCGGCTGCTCGTGCGCCCGGACACCGTGCTGCGCTGGCACCGTGACCTGATCGCCCGACGGCACGCCCGACGATCCCGGCCTCGCCGGGCCGGACGGCCACGAACCCTCCGGTCGATCCGCACCCTGGTACTACGTCTGGCCCGAGAGAACAGCGGCTGGGGATACCGGCGCATCCACGGCGAACTACTCGTCCTCGGAGTCAAGGTCGCCGCGTCCACCGTGTGGGACATCCTCCACGACGCCGGCATCGACCCGGCACCCGAACGCACGAACAGCACCTGGGCAACCTTCCTGCGCTCCCAAGCACGAGGCCTGATCGCCGCGGACTTCTTCGAGACCGTGACACTGACCGGCGCCCGCCTGTACGTCCTCGCGGTGATCGAACACGCCACCCGCCGCGTCCGGGTCCTCGGCGTCACGCCCCATCCGACCGCCGCCTGGGTCACGCAGGCCGCCCGGAACCTGATCATGGACCTCGAAGACGCCGGCTGCCAGGTCAAGTATCTGATCCGTGATCGCGACGGCAAGTACCCGGCCCTGTTCGACGCCATCCTCGCGGCTGCTGGTATCGGGGTCGTGCTCACCGGGGTACGGACGCCCCGGATGAACTCGATCATGGAACGATGGATCCAATCCTGCCGCCACGAGCTACTCAACCAAACCCTGATCTGGAATCAGGCGCATCTGCTGCACGCCCTGCGCGAGTACGAACGCCACCACAATCAGCACCGACCGCATCGAGGCATCGCGAACGCCCGACCCCTGCGAGCACTACCCGACCCCACCACCGAACCAGCAGCCCTCGCGCGTCTGCGCATCCACCGACATGATCGACTCGGCGGACTGCTCCACGAATACGAACATGCGGCCTGACCAGCACGGATGACATTCTCGGCACCCGCAAGGTCTGCAGCTTGCGAGCCAGGCGCCCGATCGCGTCGGCGGCTTTGAGGTGGCGGACCATGTCGTCGAGGGTGGTGAAGTAGACGGTGAACCCGGCTCGGCAGGCCGCGACCGCGAGAGCGACGGCGATGTGGGTCTTGCCGACCCCGGGCGTTATCCACGGGGCTTGAGCAGCTCGCTTCTACGTCAACAACGAGGGTGACCTTCTGCCGTGACGACTCGTTGTTTCCGCGTTATCAGCGGGTGGTCTTCAACGGATGGAACGTCAGCGGTGGCATACAGTCTTGCGGTTTCGCCGGCGGGCGGGGCGCGCACGTGGACCGTGGTCGACGGCGGTTACCGCACGGTGCTGCCGGTGGAGGACTGGCTGGAGGCGCACCGGCATCTGTGGTCGCCGAACACGGTCCGCGGTTATGCGACGGCGTTGGCGCAGTGGTGGACGTTCCTGGAACAGCGCGGCGAAGCCGACCAGTGGCGCGACGTCGGTGTCCCCGCGGTGACGGGGTTCTTGTCCTGGCTACGCAACGGCCGCACAGTCGAACACTCGATCGCCCCGGCCGACGACGTGCCGTCGGCGCAGACGCTGGAGGCACGGCTGGCCGCGTTGATCTCGTTCTATCGGTGGCAGGAAGCGGTCTGCGACGTGCCGGTCGCCCGCCGGCTCCTGCGCGGAGTGCCACGACGCCGACCCGCGCGGGGGCTGCTGGCTCACCTGGACGCCCGGACGTCGCCAGCACCGTCGTCGTTGGTGCGGGTCCGGCGCCAACGCAGCCGTGACCGGCCGCCGGTGCTGCTGCCCGGCGAGATCCAGGCGGTCCTGGACGGCTGCGCGGTTTACGACGCCACGGCCGGACGCTGGGTGGGCAATCTGCGTGATCGGTTGCTGTTCGCGGTGCTGGCCGAGACCGGGATGCGCCTGGGCGAGCTGCTCGGGATGCGGATCTGCGACTTCGTGATGGGTCGTGGCGGCACCCCCTTTGTCGAGGTCGTGCCGCGCGAGGACAACCCGAACGGCGCCCGGGTGAAGATGATGCGCCCGCGCCGGGTCTATGTCGGCGTGGACCTGGAACAGCTGTTCGGCGACTACCTGACGCACCTGGCCTGCCGGGCCGCCGAAGCTGGTGTCGCGGTCACCGCCGAGCATCCGTTGTGGGTGAACCTGGACCGGCCGCCGCTGCTGGCCGCGCTGCGGGAGGGAACCGTGCGGGACAAGACCGAAGCGTTGCGCCGCAAGGGAATCGGCCCGCCCGGGTGGACTCCGCACTGGTTCCGGCACAGCCACGCCACCGCGCTGCTGCTGGCCGGCACCGCCGAGTGGGTGGTGGCCCGCCGGTTGGGACACGCCCACGTGCAGACCACGCTCGACCTTTACGGCTGGGTCCGGGAGGACGAGGCGCTGCGGGCCGCGGCGAACTGGACGTCCTACGCGAACTCCTGGCAGGTCAGCGATGAGCGGTGAGCACACCAGGCCGCGGCTGGCCGCGGCGGAGGACCCGATCTGGCCGCTCTGGCGGGCGCTGCCCGAGCCATGGCGGGGCCCGGTCATCGGCGAGGGCATCGAGAACTGGCTGGCGATCAGCGAGAACAACGAACGCCGGTTGAATCTCGTCGGGCTGCCCGAGGTGATCGCGGCGGAGATCGCGTGGATGGCGCACTGGCAGGCCGTCGACGGCACCCGCTCATCGATCCTGGCCTTCAACCAGCTGGCCAACATCCTGCGCCGGGCGATCGCTCAGGGGCATCCGTTCCCTGGCTCGATCCGGCAGATGGACTGGACGGTCGCCGAGGCGCTGCAAGGCTGGTTCTACGCCACCCGTTGGAAGCGGCTGCCGCCGAGCGGCGCCCGGGCCCGGCTGCGGGTGGTGTTCCGCTTCGCCCGGCTCGCCCTGCTGGCCGCCTGCCACGACGGCGCGTGGTGGGAGCTGGACGACTGGCATCCCCGCTGTGATCCCCGGATTCCGCTGTCGGCGCGGGAGCCGCTGGCCAACCACGGCTGCTCGCTGAGCACGATCACCCGCCTCTGGCTACGGGCGGCAGCCAAGTGGTATCTCGGGACCATGCTGGCGTCCGGGACGCTGCGGTGGACCACGGTCAGCCAGGAACGACTCAAATGCCTACGGCGTTTCGACGTCTGGCTGGACACTCTCGGTGACCCACTGCTGGTGCTCGGCGATCCGGCGGCGGCCGCTGGCCAGGCCGCCGCGTTCGCCCGCTGGACCGCTGATGGGCGCAACCGCCGACTACGCGAAGAAGACGACCGGCATCTCGGCAAGCCCGTGCACCAACGGCTCATCAACGACGACCTGCGGGCGGTGGCCGAACTGCTCGCCTTCATCGCAGACAACCCCGCCGAGGCCCGGACCGTGCTCGGCCACAGCCCTTGGCAGCACGTCACCCAAGCCCACGCGGCCAGCTGGTTCCGGCAGGTCAAACGCATCCCGCACGGACGCGACATCAACGACGAACACTACGTCGATGACTCTGCCTTGGCCCAGATCACCGCTGCGCTGCCGCTCATCGGCACTGACCGCGAGCAGCAGATCCCGGTGCGTCGCGGCGACGGCCAGCAGGTGAGCGCCGCCGGTCTCGGCGATCCGCAGGTCCAACGGATGATCCTGCTGCAGATCCTCACCGGCCGACGCGCCAGCGAGATCCGCACCTGCGACTTCGACTGCCTCGCCAGCGTCCCGGACCGCCTCGTCGACGCCGCCGAGGGCGAGCAACTCGCCCGGTTCCGCTACGCTCAAAGCAAGATCGACGTCGCTCCGGACACGATCCTCGTCGGCACCGACGTCACCCAGGTCATCGCCGAACAGCAGGACTGGATCCGCCAGCACTTCCCGGGCCGCACCCCACGCTTCCTGTTCCAGCAGCGCACCGGCAACCGCAGCGGCGACAAGCCCTACCCGTCCGGCACCTACACCTGGATCCTGCGCGAGTTCAGCAACATCGTCCAGATCATCGACAGTCAAGGCCGGCCGGTGCGGCTCAGCCACACCCACCGCTTCCGCCACACCCGGCTGACCCGGCTGGCCGAGCTCGGGCTCCCGATCCACGTCCTGCAGCGCTACGCCGGCCACGCCACCCCGACCATGTCCATGCACTACATCGCCCACCGGCAAGAACACGCCGAGCAGGCGTTTCTCGCCACCGTCAAGATCAAGGCCGACGGCACCCAAGTGCGGTTCTCCCGTGACGACCACGACAGCCTGCACCTGCTCGACCGCGCCGACCGGTTCCTGCCGCACGGCTGGTGCCTGCTGCCTCCGCTGCAGACCTGCGACAAAGGCAACGCCTGCTTGACCTGCTCGATGTTCGTCACCGATGCCACTCACCAGAGCACGCTGCAACGCCAGCTCGCCGACACCGAACAGCTCATCGCCCGCAGCACCGCCGCCTTCCAGCAGCGTCACGGCCGGCCCATGCCCGACGACAACGTCTGGCTGGTCCAGCGCCGCGCCGAACAGGCCGCGCTGACCCGGCTACTCGCCACGCTCGGCGACCCCCAGTGCGGCGCGGTCCAAGGCGCCGGCTGCGGCACTGCCCCGACCGGACCGGTCCCGGTCTCCCTCGACACCCGCCGACGGGGCCAGCCATGACCGACGACCGCACCCGACGCACCGCCATCCTGGCCACCGCGGCGAAGGCCAAGTCACAGGCCAAGACCACCGCCGCGGAACGCGCCATCCGCGCCCTGGTCAAACGCGGTGAAGCGATCACGTTCCAGGCGGTCGGCCGCGAGGCCGGCGTCTCGCACGCCTTCCTATACCAGAGTCCGGAGCTACGCCGCCGCATCGAGTACCTGCGCAGCCAGGCGCGGCCCACGCCCGCCGCCAGGCCGGACACAAACGGCAGCGACACCGTTGTGCTGGCACTCACCGCCCAGATCGAGCAACTCAAGACGCGGCATCGGCAGGAAATGCAGGCCCTCCGCGCCGCTCTCGAACAAGCCCACGGCGAGAACCTCGACCTGCGGCGAGAGCTCGCTCGGCGCGGCGCAGCGCCGTCCTGACCCACCCGGTTTTGTCGGTGCCCGACTCCATAATCCTCACAGCCAACCACGGGAGGATTCATGGACATCGACAGCTCGGCATTCGGCCCAGTACGCGCATTTCTCGCCGAGTACGTCGTCGCGGCATGGCGAGAAGCCCACGGCGGAAGCCCGCTTCTGCTCGGCGGACGTCGCCGCGGTCATGACATCAGCGACGCTGACCGGCTTATCGATGCGAAGGTCCTCGTTCCGCTCTCAGCATCGGAACGTCGCACCTGGCCCGGCTGCGACTGGAAAGTCGCCCGCGACCGTCACGTCCTGTTCAACCCGCTCACGACCACGCACATCGCCCTCGTCGCGCTTCCCGACGACATGGGTTTCACCGTGACCGACGACGACGGCGCCGTGACCATCAACGCCACGACCAGGGGAGCACAGATCTTCGAGGTCGAAGTCAGCGAGTTCAACGACCAACTCGACCCGGACAACCCCGACGCCGAGGGCTGGCGCTACCTGATCCTCGAAACAGACTGGCTCGAGCAGCACCGCGTTCAGTAACCAGCACAGGTGGGGTCGTCGTTGCTATCGCAACGACGACCCCACCTGCACAAACAGATGCCCTCCAAGATCAAACCGTTGATAACGGGTGGGCCGAGCAGGGCGACGTTCGCGTGGGCCTGCACGAACGCGAGGGTGGCCAACTCGCGGATCTTGCGGGGGTCCAGCTCGGGTTGGAAGCTGAAGTCGTAGTCGTCGAGGGTCTTGTGGTGCGGCAGCTTCGACAGGCGCAGCCCGGCGCGGAAGCGACGGTCGTCACGGACGGCGAGTTCTTCCTGCAGGACCAGATCGAGGAAGTCGAGGTAGCTCATCGCGTCGGCGTCGGCGCGTTTGGCCAGCTCGTGCAGGGTGATCGACAGGTGCGGCAGGCCGAGCTTGGTGGCGCTGGCCTGGATCCGGCTGGTGACCAGCTCAGTCACTGCGAGACGTCCTTCAGGTGGGTGCGGGCAGGGTGAACGGGCTGGTGCCGGCGATCTGGTCATAGACCGACAGCGGGCGGGCGGCGACGGTGACCTGCGCGGCGGCGGCCCGGGTAAGTAGAGCCTGCAGTGGGCTGGCTGCGGATCGGTCCCGGCGGCGTGGTTGTGGCGGGGTGTCGCCGGTGGTGACCGCGCGGGTGTGTCCGTCGGGCAGGCCGTCCCAGTGCGTTTCGTCAACGATGCGGGCGCCGCGGCCGACCGCGCGGGGGTGGCTGGCCAGTAGCGTGTCCCCGCTCGGCTCGGGTGTGGTGGCGTGGATGGTGATCGTGGCGGCGCTCGCGCGGATCTCGACCAGCTGCCGGTGCCGGACCCGGCGGGCCGGCACCGAGTAGAGGTTGCCGGCGTAGGCGACCAGGCAGTCCTTGCCGACGTGCCGCAGGTGCCTGTCGGTGACCATATACGGCCGGTTCGGGATCGGCCGTAGCGCGGCGTGGTCGCGGGCCGCGCGGACCCCGATGACCTCGCCGTGGGTGCGGTGCGTGCGGGAACGCCGGTCCGGTACCCACGCCAGGAACGCGGCGTCCAGCTCCTCGATCGAGGCGAACCCACGCCCGGCCAGCACGTGATCACGCACGATGGTGACCTGCCGCTCGACGCGGCCTTTCCCGGTCGGCCGGTAAGCCGCCAGGACGTCGATGTCGAAGTCGTAGTGCCCGGCGAACCCGACCGCCTCCGGATGCAACGGCACCGCCAGACCCGGAGCGACGTGCCGGCGGACCACGGTCTTGGTCCGGTCGTAGACGATCGCGGCCGGCACCCCACCGAAGTGCGCGAACGCCCGCCGGTGGCAGTCCCAGAACGCGACCAGGTCCTGGCTGGTGGTGAAGCAGCAGAACGGATCCCGCGAGTATGACAGCACCATGTGGAACGAGTAGACCTTCGCGATCCCGACATGGGCCAGGATGCCGCCCTCGTCGCCCCAGTCCACCTGAGCCTGCGCGCCCGGGACGACCTCGAACCGGCGGTGCAGCCCGGCCAGTTGATCGGGACCGATACCGAGCTCGGCGGCGATCCGCGGACGGGCCTCCTGCAGATACAGCTTGACCCGCTGGTAGTTGCCGGCGAACCCGTACTGCTCGACCAGGCGTTCGTGGATCACAGTGCCTTTGAGCAGTAACTCCGCCCGCAGCCACGCGTCGATCACGTGCGCGAACGCATCCACCGCCAGAGGCCGCCGCGGTCGCGAGGCCCGCTGCGGGGCCTGCCCCAGCTCGGCGTTCAGGTACTTGCGCACGGTCCGCCGATGCAGCCCGGTCTCCCGGGCGATCTCCGAGATGCTCAACCCCGCATCCCGCAGCGCCCGGAACCGGCGCAGCTCCAGCCACCGCTCCGCGTCCAGCACCACACCGCAGCCCCCATCCCTGAATCACCTCAAACAGGACGAAGTCTCACCCGCTCGCAGCCCCTGAACGCCCGGACCTGGGCACGTTCATCCGTACGTGGCTGGGCACATTCACGCGTACCCCGACACCTGCTGCACCCGGTAGCCCGCGGCATGCCAGGCGCGGGCCTGCGGGTGGTCGGTGTTCGCCCACCACTGTCGTAGGTCGGCCGAGGATGGCAGGCCTGCAACCAGGTTCGCGATCGCGTCGAAGTCGAGTTCGACGTCCTGCTGGCCTCGTGCTGATGCCGCACTCAGGGCAGCGGTCAGCGGATGGTATTTCCCCGACATCGTGTGGCCTCCCGGCTCATCAGTGTGAGAGGCGGGGTCGGCTTCCGGAACCACCGGACGGGTGGCACTGTGACTGCTGCCGGTTCAGGAAGCGCGTTGGCCTTGACGCGGATGCATTCGGCGGCTCCGTGGTGCAGGCCACTGGTTACGCTCTGTCAGCATACCCGGTCAGAGTAATGATGGCGTGGCCGCGCTTTTCGGAGGCGACCTCGATGTCGGCGCTTCCTTCGAGGGCGATAGTGGCGGCACCGTGGCCCAGGTCGGCCCTTCGAGGGTGGTGTAGTCCGGCAATCGGCGGGCAGGCCGCTGGTGGAGTGCTTCGCCGGCTGAAGGCATGCTGTGCCATCTTGTGGCCGGGCCACGCCCCAAGCGAATGCGAGTCGTTGTCACAACATGAAGAAGCAGAGGAATTCCATGCACGGGCATGGATCGCTGCTCAGGGAACGCATGTGTTTGAGCACACCTGTCGACGTGCCAGTGACCGCCGAGCGCAGCGAGGAGGCCGAGCGGGTGCTTTCGGAGATCATGGCTGTCTGGTGGAGTCGGCGTGCTGTCGCCGGCGATACCGATGCCGCAGATCAGGGGTAGTCCGATGAGGTCTTCTTCGCCATCGGAGACCGCTCGTGGCGGCGGAGGACGTTCCGGAGCACGCTGTACGGATCTGCCAGCACCGGTGGGCGAGCCGAGGGATGAGGCAGAGCGGCCCACGCCAGCGGGCGCGGTGCGGGTGGCGACATACATTCGGATCTCCACCGATGAAGCGCATCAGCCGTACAGCCTCGACGCTCAGCGTGAGCGTCTGGCGGCCTATATCCGCAGTCAACCGGGCTGGGTAGCCGGACCTGAGTACTGCGACGAGTCCTCCGGTGCCAGAACCGACCGGCCCGGCCTACAGCAAGCGCTCACCGCCGCGCAAGAAGACGGTTTCGACATCCTGCTCGTCTACCGCGTCGACCGTCTCGCCCGCTCCCTCACCGTACTGACAGCCGTCCTCGACTCCTTGTCCGTCGCGGGCGTCGGGCTGCGGTCGGTGACCGAACCGATCGACACCTCCTCCAGCGTCCCCTCCCTGTCACGCTGATGTGAGACAGCCCGTCTACCAGGGGATACTCTTCCTGGACGGCCCTGAGGAGAGCACATCAGCATGACGTCGAAGCCCCACGAGAACCCGGATCCGGACGCCCGGCCCCAGCGGCGGACATTCACCGCAGAGTTCAAAGCGCGGATCCTGGACGAGTACGAGTCGGCGCCCGACGCGGCGGCTCGCGGGGCGATTCTGCGCCGGGAACGGCTGTACGGGTCACACATTTTGGATTGGCGCAAGGCCCGCGATGCCGGAGCCGCGGCCGGCCTGACGGACCGTCGGCAATCGGCTGTGCGGGCGGCGAAGAAGGCCGAGAACGCCGAACTTTCCCGTCTTCAGCGGGAAAACGCCCGGCTGCAGACCGAGTTGTCGAAGACGCAGACCGCGCTTTCGATCATGGGAAAAGCGCACGCGCTCTTGGAGTTGCTCTCCGAGAGCGCGGATTCCGCGCCGATGCCGAACCCGTCCTCGCCGAGGCGCAGGAGACGCTGACGCCGTTGTGGGGCATCGCGCCGGCGTGCCGGCTGACCGGCCTGTCGAGGGCCACGCTGTATCGCCGCCAGACTCCGCCGCTGGTCTCCCGGCCGAGAGCGCCGCGTAAGCCGCCGCCGTCCGCGCTGACCGAAGCCGAGCGCGAGCAGGTGCTGCAGCTGCTGAACCGGCCCGAATATCAGGATCTGGCGCCGGCGCAGGTGTGGGCCCGGGAGCTCGACGAGGGCCGCTGGTGGTGTTCGGAGTCCACGATGTACCGGATCCTGCGGGCCGCCGGCCAGTCGGGTGAACGCCGGGCCCAGGCCACGCATCCGGCCCGGGTCAAGCCTGAACTGGTCGCCGACGCGGCGAATCAGGTGTGGTCGTGGGACATCACGAAGCTGCGCGGCCCGGTCAAGGGCGTCTGGTTCCACCTCTACACGGTGATCGACATCTGGTCCCGCTACGTCGTCGGGCACCTGGTCGCCGCCTACGAGGACGGCCAGCTCGCCGAAGCGCTGATCGCTGACGCGGCCGCCCGGGAACGCGTGAACCCGGATCAGTTGATCGTGCACGCCGACCGGGGTGCGGCGATGACCAGCAAGACCGTCACCCAGCTGCTGACCGATCTGAAGATCGGCCGTAGTCACAGCCGGCCGAAGACGTCCAACGACAACCCGTTCATCGAGGCCAGCTTCAAAACACTCAAGTACGACCCGAGCTTCCCGGACTCGTTCGGGTCGATCCAGCACGCCCGGCAGCACTGCGAGGCGTTCTACGCCTACTACAACCACGAGCACCGGCACTCCGGGATCGGCTTGCACACCCCGGCGTCGGTCCATCACGGCACCGCCGGCCAGATCCGTGAACAGCGACAACGCACCCTCGACACGGCCTGGGCAGCCCACCCACAACGGTTCGGCCGCCGCCGTCCGCAGCCGCCCCGGCTACCGGACCGGGCATGGATCAACAAACCCGACGACAACGGCCTCCAGACGGCCCCCGACCCAGCAGCGACCAGCCTTCCGGCAGCACAAAGCTAAACAAAATCAACAAACTGTCTCATTTGACTTGACAGGTTCCGGCCCTCCTGCCCGGGACGCACCTTCAGCCCGGAGATGGGCTACCCGCCGCCGACGGTGTTCGATCGCAACGGCACCGAAGTGGCCACACCGAACGAGATCCCTTGCGGCATGAATTCGATCATGCAGCACGTCGAGTACTGGGCACACTCCGAAGGCAGCGCGGTTCTCGGCAAGCTGCCGCAGTTCGACAGACATGACCAGCGCGCGATCGAGAGCGCGCAGCAGGCGCTCCTCGCGATCGGCGCTGCCGTGGGTCTGGAGTCCGCCGCCGGCTCTGATGCCGGCTTCACACCCGCGAGCAACGCCGACCTGAAAAACAAGATCGTCAAGCTCGTCGGCGAAGACGGCGAGAACGGGGGCTGGTACGTAGGCTGGACCGGGCTGGCCGCCAACAGGCTCAAAGGCGGGTTCTTCGCCTCGATCGCTCCGACTCTGCACAACCAGGCCGGGATCGCCGCGAGCATCCACAACCTCTACAGCGCCCGGGGCACCATCATCCAGGAGATGCGTGCGGGCTCGCTGAAGATTCTCAGCGACGCGGGCAAGGCACTTGATGCGACCAAAGAGGTCACCACCGATCTCAACCCGGTGTGGCAGACCTTCCAGGGGATGGGCACGGCGCTCAGCATCGCCGGGGGCTGGAACCCAGCTTTGGGGGCTGTCGGCGCGAGTGTCCAGCTCATCGGCATCCTCGGGCAGAATTTCGCACCGAAGATCAAGAACACCGTGTACGCCCACGATGTCGAGGCGGTGATGACCGCTCTGTGGAGCCATCTCGACGAGCAGGCCAACGACCTGTTAGCCCGGGAGAACGACTACAACAACGGCATCCACAGCCTCCGCGACACCGTCTTCGGGATCCACAGTTTCAACCTGGAGTTGTACGACCTGGCCGAGAACACCGCCACCGGCAATATCGGCAAGAGGGAGGATTTCCACATCGACATCGACGGCGTCCTGGAACTCGCCGACACCTGCTTCGAATGCGCGGCGATCTACGAGAATCAGCTCATTCCGAGAATCGCCGCAGTCCAAGCGGCCGATGCTTCGCTGGCCACTGCGGACGGATCCGAAGGGGCCGCCGACCCGAAGGTCAAGGCCATGGTCGTGGAGTACGGTGAGTATCTGATGACGACCTGCGGACGCCTCTACACCGCGGGCGAGCAGATCAAGGCGGCGGCGCAGTCCTACGCGGCGATGGATACGGACGCCGGCACCGCCTTCAGATCCGTGATGGAAGACTGGGACGAGCCCCCCGCTCCGAGCCAGGCTCGTGACTGGGCGGGAGACACCGACCGCAGCGGCTGGCAGGTGCCCATTCCAGGTGCGCCCTCTTACGTCAACGACACGATCCCCGGCGACAACCAGTCGAGCGGGCCGGACTACGAGACAGAGGAGACCCGGTGATGAGACGAGTGGTGACCGGCGTCGTCATGCTTCTGCTGGCGGGCTGCGACTCGTCAGCCGACCCTGTCATTGGCGACTCAGAGCCGCCAGTCCAGTCGCCGCCCCCGTCGGCATACCCGGCAGCGTCCACTGCCCAGCAAGCCACGGAGGCCGACCTCAATGCGGTCTGCGATGCGCTGGAAAGGACGGTAACGCTGCCAGGCGGCGAGACCGTCCAATACGCTGCCGAGTTCAACTACACGAATGTTGCGACCAATGTGCCGATGTGCGATATCGAACCGGACGGCGGCGAGTACTACGAGGTGGCAACCAAGACACCCGTCTTCGGCCGAGCCGCGTTCAACTACGGCAGATACACCGACGCAGATATCCGGAAGGTCAGCTATCCGAGGTACACGCCCGAGACAGCAGAGGATCTACTTACCCTCGATCAAGCAGATCCGTTGGGCGACGAGGTGCCGTGCGCGGCCAAACCCTGCAAAAACGGCATCCACGGATACCAGTACAACTTCCGGTTCGAGGCTGTTATGGGCAACATCTCAGTGAACGCGAAGATCGACTACATCACCACGGACGTCAAGGGCGACAAGAAGCCGCAGTACCGGGCGCAGGCAATCGAGACATTCAAAGCTTCGATGGACGTCATCGCCGCCGGGCTCGCGAAGTGATCTTCGGCTGTAGGCGATCTCGCCGGTGCTGATTGTGCAACGGGCCAGAGCCCAGCCGGCCGGTCATGCCTGAGCCTCATGCGGACCGGGGTCCAAGCCCAGTCGCAGACCCGCGGCGCCGTCGCCGCGCCGTCCGGGATCAACACCCTGTCCGCGACGAGCGACCGCGACCGTGCAGGCCATCCTCGCCCTGCACCACATCGAGAACCCCACCTGCGCAGGATGAAAATGGCTCAATCAGGTAAGCCCTGGAGCGCCTTCTTCGCGCAAGTCCCAGATCGGCGCATGCAGGGAACGGGGGGTCACACATCAGGCTGATTCGCTTCGCCGCAAGCATGCGACACGGTGCCTTATGCCTATACTCGTCTCATGACAAGTCGAACCTTGCGATTGATGGATGCACACGACATCCGAGTTCGGCTCGGCAACCTCTCCCGTCAGCGCGTTTACCAGATCACCAACAGGGCCAACTTTCCGAAGCCCGTCGCCGTTCTCGAAGCGGGAAAGATCTGGCTGGCCGACGACGTCGAGGCCTGGATCGCCGAACACCGCCCCGGCCGTTGAGAATCGCGTCGAAGCGACGGTGGCCGGTGAGGTGACATGCTCGCCGGTCCGGACAAGGACCGCGAACGGCGACCACTCTGCTCGGGCCCCGCCGGCCTCGCCGCAGCGCGGCAACTGACAAGACCAGGCCGTTCTATCGCGCTGGCGGGAGCCAGCGGGCTCCCCGCCACGCCCTCGCCGACCCCGATGGCATCCGCTCGCTCCTCCGCGCCCTCAAAGTCCACGATCGGGCGGATCTGGCGTGACTTCGGTCTGCGGCCGCACCGGGCAGACACGTTCAAACTGTCCAGGAATCCGTTGTTCATCGAGAAGGCCGTCGACGTGGTCGGCCTCTACCACAACCCGCCGCAACGGGCGGTGGTGCTGTGCGTGGACGAGAAGTCGCAGATCCAGGCCCTCGACCGGTCCCAGCCGGTGCTGCCCGGCATGCCCGAACGGCGTACCCATGACCATCACCGCAAGGGCATCACCAGCCTGTTCGCCGCGTTCGACATCGCCGACGGTACGGTGATCAATGAACTGCATCGCCAGCGCCGCGCGATCGAGTTCAAGAAGTTCCTGATCACAATCGACGCGTCCGTTCCGGTTGAACTGGACGTACGTCTGGTCTGCGACAACTACGGCACCCACAAGACCCCGGCGGTGCGGGCCCGGCTGGACCGGCACCCCGGTTCCACATGCACTTCACCCCGACCGGCTCATCCTGATCAGCCAGGTCGAGCGCTGGTTCGGGTTCCGCACCGACCAGAAGATCCGCCGCGGTGCACACAGAAGCGTCCAAGCTCTGGAGGCCGACATCCGAGCATGGATCGCCGACTGGAATCCAACCCACGCCCGTTCATCTGGACCAGGACAGTCGAGGAGGCCCTCGAATCACGTGCCCGATTTTGTAGCTGAATTCCTGGCGCTGGACACTAGCGGGGTGCACGAGGAACTCGGCGTGCAGGTGGCAATAGGCTCGGCGATCCACCTGTGCCGGCTGGATATAGGCCGCGCAGAGGAATCCGTGCTGCAACGCCTCGTGCAGGTCGGGCCGGCAGGCGGCAAGGGCACCTGTGCCCGAACCGCGGCAGATGAGCGCACGAGTCGTCGCGTGACGTACTGTGCTAAAACTCCTGAGAGATCGGCCATGTGTCCTACGAGCGAGGTCAAAAATCGCTTTCACTAGGCATCGGCGGGTCTGGTCGACGACGGCGCGGTGCGCGCTTGGGTCGGGTTCGCTGTGTCAATTTCGTGGACGGCACCGCAGCGCCCGATGACTGCCAAAGGCCGCGTCGCACGAGATCATCCAGATAGTCGCGGATTTTCCTCGTACTCCGTTCGACTTGTTCACGTTCGTACTCCGACAGGCCTGCAAGTGCATCCCAGAGCACCGTGTCCCGTCCGATGTGAACGAGGCTGTCGGCGAACTCGTGGCATGTCGAGCACCAGGACATGCTGATGCACCGCTCATAGCTTCTATCCTCTGGAGGGTATAGCCGATACGCGTAGGTATAGACTTCCCCAGTGCATTTGAAGTAAATGCTCGTAGGGTCTTTATGTGGGCCCTTTGGGGCGCCAATCCAGCCCATCGGAACTGATCCCTCGCGCATGGATCAAGTATAAAGACCAAGTGCTTCCGCAAGGCCAACGGGCGTCGCCTCCGATCGTTTGTCGCTCAGCGCTACACGAATAGTGAGGCTTGGCGACAGTCTTCTTCAGGTCGCAGTCGGGTAGCCCCGACGCATTGCTGCGCCGGTCCCCTCAGAACCGTGCGTGCAACTCGTCGCGGCACACGGCTCAGGCAAGCGCCGGGGCGATCATTCTTACGTCAGGCGGAACTTCGGGCGGACATCTCACAGAACGGGCGATCGCCGGCCTCTCGTGCTCGTACACCCCGACTGGGGATCGATCTTCGATAGGGTGGTGCGGTGCCTGACAGTTTGCCGCTGGACAGCCCGCTATGGTCGCGGTTCGACGGTGGGCCCGCGGTGGCCGTCCGGCTCCGTGAGATCGCCGGCGCCGGGGTGCTCGGTGACTCGTGGCACGACCTGTCCGAGTCTCTGGTCAATCTCGACACCGTCTATCCGGTCACGTCGGCGGCGATCCCGCACCTGGTCGAGATCGGGTCCGCGTTGTCCGGCCGGGAACAGGCCGGGGTACGGTTCGCCGTCGGGCGGATGGTGCTGGCCGGCGCCGGCCGGTTCCCCGATCCGCCCGCTCCGGGGCTGCAGGAAGGCCTCGCCGCGGCGGTACGGTGGGTGCTGACGGAGGTGATCGCCGAGTTTCTCGAACCGGGCTGGGACGAGAGCGAGGTGGAGCGCTGCATCTCGCTGTCCGGGCACCGGGTCGGCTACATCTTCGGCAACGCGTACGAGTGGGGCGACGATCTCGACGTGACGTGTCCCTCCTGTGAGGAGGAGTTCACCGTCGACGGCATCGGCGACCCGGTCGAGCCACCCTGCTCCTTCCCGGAACCCGGTGTCGTGGCCGGCGTCACGGCAGCGGGCAACCCCGTCGAGTGGCGCGGGGTCCGCGAGCTCATCGGACGGGCCCGTGCCGAGCGGGTCCTCGGCGACGACCCCGGGTGGGACACGCTGTTGGGCACCGCGGAGCGGGTGGCCGAGGCCGGCGTGCCGGTGGGCACCGACACGGGCGCGATCTGGTGCCTGGTGGCGGCCATGGCCGCGATCAAGGGCCGGGCCGGTCTCGCGAGGACGATGTCGGCGATGCTCTGTCCGGCGCGATGCCCGGACTGCGACACGGTCATGCCGGTCGTCAGCATGCTCTGATCGGTCCGGAAATGCGTCATCCCCGCCAGGACCGTGGTCCTGACGAGGATGAGCCGGTAAGCGCCTACCTCATGATCGGCGGCCGGTTGGGGCGTGGGTCGCGATCCGGTAGATCGCCCGGCCTTGGGCCACCGCCCAACGAGGCGACGGCCAAGGGTGACGCCTTCGTCACCGCGACCCTCGCGACCTACGACGAGTTCGGTCGTGCCAAGACGGCTACCGATGCCGGGGGCGGCACGGCGCGGACCACCTGCACGGTGACGAACGGCCTCATCACCCGGATCGACACCGAGAACGCGCTCAGGCAGACGAGCTGGACCCGGTACACCCCGGAGTGGGGGAACCGGCCGCAGCACATCTGACCATGGACGCGCCCGCCGTCCCCCGATGAAGACCGCGAACCCGCCGACGCCGAATGGACCGAGTTCCGCGACCACTTCCAGGTTCGCAAGGTCGCCCTCGGCACCTGCGAACGACCCTACGGAACACCCTGCCAGCACGAGCACGCCCCGCATACGGTGCCCGGTCCTTCGATTGGATCTTGCTCAGGTGCCGTGTCTGCTGCAGATCGAAACCAGCACCCGGGAGCGACTCGACGAGGCGTATCGATTGCAATGGCTTGGCGAAGTCGCCGCGATCGAGGAGAGCCTGCGGCACATCGAGGGAAAGAAGGAGCAAGCCGATCGGCTCCGCAGACAAGCCGAATCCGGACCCGCCGGCCTCGGCTGACGGTCTTCTCGCGGTCGAGGGCGCTCTGGCCTGGTGACTTGTCGGAATCGGTGCCGGGCGGCCGTCGCCTACCGGCGAACACCCAGGCGCCGACCCAACCAGACGAGGGTAGGGACCGCTTGCCGGAGCTGCATCTTCCTCAAGGCGGGAGGGCCCGGCAGATGGCCGTCCCGCCAGGCGCGCCCAGCCAGACCTGCCAGTGCCACATTGACCGCATCCGGGTCGGCGTCCACCCAGCACGAGCGGCGCAATACATCCTCGGGATCACGACCGCTCACGGCCATGTCCGGAGCCAGGCGCACCAGGTCCAGCCACCCCGGCCCGGTCCACACATGTGTCCAGTCCACCACCCACAGCCGCAGCCCGCCGTCAGCGGCATACCTGATGACGTTGTCCCGCCGGAGGTCCCCGTGCTGCATCGCGTCGCCCGGACCTAACGCGGGAAACCACTGCCCCTCCAGTTCGGCCAGCAGATCCACCGCGATCGGCACCGGCAGTTCGATGTCGCGCAGATGCGTCACCGTGGAGGCGTCACCTCCCGGACGGCGCGCCAGGGACCGCCAAGCGCCCAGCATCGGAGCGAACGCGTCCGCATATCGGATCGCCCCCGGCAGAGGCGGGCCTGCCAGCCGTTTCTGGATTACGGCGAGGACGTCCAGCATCGCGGCGACCGCTGACTCGTCCCACTGCGCGACAGTGGATCCCGGCACGTGCTCATAGACGGCTACGACCCAGCCCTCGGCTTCTTCCGCCGTGAGCAACCGTGGCGACAAGTCCCCGATGAGCGGCGCCAACTGCACGCCGGTGCGCACGGCCTCACCAAGATCACCGCCAGTCGGCGCAGCCTTGACGAACACTGACTGGCCGGATCCGCCGGTCACGGCGGACGCGATCGACGGAGTGAACCCCGCAGCAGCCGGCCGTTCGAACTGCACCGACTCGCCCAGTGCTTTCTCCACGACGGCACGGACCTCCCGCGGCGCCTCAGCCAGACGGGGGCGCACCACACCACCCTCCGGCCATCGGCTTCGCCGATCTATGCGGATCGCTAACGATCATGTCGGCGCCATTCTGTCGCGCGCCGGCCCTATCGGACGAGCGCTTCCGGCACGACTTTGGTGGTCGGGCGCCTCGGCAAACCCGTACCGCAGTGATGATCTTCGTGGTGCGGAGAAGGGGCGAGGAAGGCTTGCCCGTCAAAGTTGAGTACGACGGTCCGCGTGCTCGGCAAACGGACGGCAGGCGACCTCACGCGGGTGCAGACGCAGGGCCCCGGCAAAGTCATGGCGGTGTCCGACTTGAGTGGATCAAGGTAGAAGCGCCTCGGTTGGCGGCAGCAAGACGGGCATGACCGGTTCAGAAGATCATCAAGGTTCCTACGC